>JAYVXL010000818.1:0-10997 GCA_043785185.1 Myxococcales bacterium | reverse complement strand
ATGTCGCCGTTCTTCATGAAGAGGACTTTGATGTCCTGCCCGCCGATGTCGCAGATGACGTCGACGTCGCCGAAGAAGTGCACCGCGCTCATCATGTGGGCGACGGTCTCGACGATGTTCACGTCACTGTTCACGCACTGCTCGAGCACGTCGGCGGCGTAGCCGGTCGCGCCGAAGCCCTTGACGTCGAGGATGGCCCCCTGGTCCTCCACGAACTTCTTCAGCTGCGCGAGCAGCTCTTTGGTGTCCTGGATCGGGTTGCCCTTCGAGAGCTGGTAGGCCTTTGCGAGGATTTTCCCGCTGTCGTAGTCGACGATGACGGCCTTGCTCGACGTCGAGCCGCCGTCGAGACCGATGACGCACGACACCGTCTGACCCGGCTCGAGCTTCGTCGGCTCGAACTTCGGGATCTTGTAGAGCGCGCGGAAGGCCTCGAGCTCGTCGCCCGTCTTGCTGAGCGGCGGGCCGGCGCTCTCGCCGAGGCGCGCCTTTCGGCCGGTGGTGATGTACTCGCGCAGGCCGTCGAGCGGCAAGAGCACGCCGATGTCCTTCGCCTCGTGCATGCCGAACAGGACGGCGCCGAGCGCGGCGTAGTACTGCGCGTTCTCGGGGACGAAGATGAGCTCTTCGATCGGCACGTCCTTCGGGTACGCGTAGCCGCGCTCGTCCCACGTCTGCGGAATGCGCAGGCGCCAGCACTCCTGGAGGAACGGCAGGTACGTGTTCGGCCCGCCGAGAAGGAGCACGCGGTGCTTGAGCGTGCCGCCGCGCGTGAGGACCGAGAGGTTCTGGAGGACGATCGCGTCGGCCAGCGAACAGAGGACCTCGGTCGACGGGATGCCGCTCTTGATCAGGTTGACGATGTCCGTCTCCGCGAACACGCCGCACTTGGCGGCGACGTGGTGGAGCTTGCTGTCGTCGAAGTGGAGGCTCGTGACGAGCTCCGGCGGCGCGTTCACCTTGAGGAAGCACTTGTCGATGGTGGCGCCGGTGCCGGACGCGCACTTGTCGTTCATGGACGCGATGGCGGTCTTGTCGCCCGTCTTCTCGTCCTTCTTGAACATGATGATCTTCGCGTCCTGCCCGCCGAGCTCGATGACCGAGCCCACGTCGGGGTGCAGGTGCTCGACGGCGAGCGTGACGGCGTTGACCTCTTGCACGAACTTGCCGCCCACCGGCGGCGCGAGCGGGCCGGCGCCGGAGCCGGTGACGAAGATGCGGAACGCGCGCGGATAGTCCGGGAACGCGGCCGTGATCGTCTCCAGCATCGACAGCACGTACTCGGGCTGCTTGGTGTGGTGGCGCTCGTATTGGCTCCACAGAATTTCTTTGGTGGCGGTGTCGACGACGACGGCCTTTACCGTCGTGCTCCCCACGTCCATGCCGATCGCGAGCTCGCGCTCCGTTACCGATCCCATTTCCGCCTCCCACGCCGCAGCCCCGAGCCTGTGCGGCCGACCGCCAGCCTACTAGACTGGCGTGTCAGTCAGAGAGTCTTAACGGAGTCCGGCGCGGGGGGAAAGGGCTTTCCATTGAAACGAAAAGTTGGCGTTCTCCTCGAATTTGGGCTGCGACACGCCGGCGGGATGAAAAGGCTGCGTCCTTCGCGCGGGTCTTCGGGGGAATCGGCGCTCGCCCCATGAAACTGACACGCGTGTCAGTGGGTCCTGCGCTCGCGGAGGGTGCGCGCGAGGGTCACGGATGGGGTCGGCCCCACGCCCGGGCCGTCTTCGACTAGAGTGGCGCACTCTTCGCGATGGAAAAAGCCGAACGCCGCCAGCAGATCCTCGAGTGTGCGCGGGACGTGTTCTCCAAGCGCGGCTACCACGACGCCAAAATCGAGGACATCGTCAGCGCCGCCGGCGTCGCCCGCGGGACGTTCTACCTGTACTTCGAGGACAAGCGCGCCGTCTTCGAGGAGATCGTCGACCGCGCGTTCGCGCAGATCGGCATGGTGATCGTCCGCGTCGATCCGAAGGACAGGGGCCGCACGCTCGGCGATCAGGTGCGCGAGAACATCGAGCGCATCGTGACGACGCTGCTCGACGATCAAGCGACGACGCGCATCCTCCTCTCGGAGGCGATGGGCGTCGACCCGGCGTTCGATCGCAAGCTCCGCGCGTTCTACGAAATCGCCGAGAAGCTCCTGGAGGAGAGCCTGCGCGAGGGGCAAGATCTCGGCGTCGTCGTGCCGGGCGACGCGAAGATGCTCGCTCACCTCACGCTCGGCGCGCTGAAGGAGGTGCTCTATCAGATGGTGAAGCGCGAGGCGGGCTACGCCAACGCGGACATCGTCGAGGGCGTCTTCCGGTTCCTTTGCCAGGGCTGCCTGCGCGTCGACGGGCCGTGACGACCGCCTGCGCTTAGCGGACGAACGCGCCGACGAAGGCCCGGAGGATCGCGCGGCCCGACGCGTCGTGCGCGCCGGAGAGCGTGCTCGCGGGGTCGAGCCCCTCGTCCCGCATGAACTGGGCGCGGGCGGTGATGTAGCTCCTCATCACGTCACCGTCGATCTCGGGGTGGAACTGCACGCAGCGCACGCGATCGCCGAGCGCGTACGCGGCGTGCGGGTCGAGCGCCGTCGTCGCGAGGAGGCGCGCCCCGGCCGGGAGCGCCACGACGCTCTCCACGTGGGTCGCGTTGACGGGGAACGGGTCGCCGAGGCCCGCGAACAGCGGATCGTCGCCGACCTTGGCGACGTCGACGGTGCCGATCTCGCGGCCCCGCGGGTTTTTCGTCACCGTGCCGCCGAGCGCGTGGGCGAGGATCTGGTGCCCGAAGCAGATGCCGAGCACCGGCGTGCCGCTCCGAACGAGCGCGCGCAGCCACGGGACGGCGCGCGTCATCCACGCCGCCTGCTCGGTGACGTTGCTGCTCGAGCCCGTCAAGATGAACGCGCTCGCGGCGTCGTGCGCGGGCGCCGGCGCGTCCGTCCGAAGGTCGTGCTCGGCCCAGGGCCCGGGCCACGCGTCGCCGACGCCCTCCTGAATCAAGGCGGAGAACTCACCCCGCCGCGCGGCGACGTCCGGCACCGGATTTCCGCAGCGCAAGACGACGATCGGTCGCATGCTCTAGAGCATACGATCGGCCGGGCCCCTCGCCCAGCACTCGGAGCTTGTCGCGGGGCCGGTATTGCCGTAGCTCCGCCTCGGTCCGGCCACCTCCTGATGAGCAGCCCCCTCGCCAAATCCAGCGCGATCCCCGCCTTGACCGGCCTCCGCGGCTACGCGGCGCTCTGGGTCCTGCTCTCGCACTTGTCGTTCACGACCACGTTCTCGCTCGCCATCGGCGAGCGCGTGCGCTGGAAGCTCGCCGAGGGGCTCTTGCGGCACGAGTACCTCGCTGTCGATCTGTTCTTCGTCCTCAGCGGGTTCGTGCTCACGCACGCGCACGCGCGCGAGCTCGACGCGCGCGTCGACCGGCGCGCCTATGGGCGCTTTCTCTTGCTCCGCCTCGCGCGCGTCTATCCGCTGCACATCACCGCGCTCCTTCTCGTCTTCCTCGTGAACGTCGCGTTTCCGTCGAGCGTCCGACCGACCGACACCGGCGGCGCGTTGACCTTGCACGTGCTCATGATGTCGAGCTGGGGCTTCGTGAGCGGCCTCACCTGGAACGATCCGGCGTGGTCGCTGAGCAGCGAATGGCTCGCGTACCTGGTGCTCCCGCCCATCGTCCTCGCGACCGCCGGCCTGAAAAGCCTGCGCGCGCAGCTCGCGACGTTGGCGCTCCTTGCGGCGGGGTTCGGCGGCCTCTTCTTCGGCCTCGGCGTTTACCTCACGTACGCAGAAGGCGTGGGTGCGACCGGCCGCGTGCTCTTCGGGGTCGCGCTCGGCTCGGTGTTGCGGCGGCTCTACGACCAGCCGCGCGTGCGCGCGCTGCCGTGGGGGGCCATGTTCTGGCTGGCGCTGCCGCTCGCCGCGGCCTGCATGACCGAGTGGGACGGCCGCCGGCGCGACAACAACCTCGCGAGCTACCTCGCCGTCGTCTTCATCGTCTTCGCCGCCGCGTGCGCGAGGCCCCGCGCCGTTCCGCTCCTGTCGCTCCGGCCTGCGGTCTACCTCGGCGAGATCTCGTACGCGATTTACATCTTCCACTTCCCGGTGCTGCGGCTGCTCGGCCTGCTCTTCGACGGGCACGTCGAGGTGAAGGACGGCGGGCTCGCCGCGACGTTCGCGCCCCTCATCGCGACCGCGGCGGTGGGGCTCACGATCCTCGTGGCCGCGCTCGCGCACCACGCGATCGAGGAGCCGGTCCGCCGCTGGGCGCGAGCGCGGATCGACGCGCGCTGGCCGGCCGGTACGCCCCTCTCCACGGTGGACGCGCGCGCGACCGAAGAGGCGTTTGCTCTGCCGCTCGGGGCGTGGGAAAATCGGGGTTCGGACGCGAGAGACCGCTTTGGCCACACAAAACCTGCTGCCTGACACCGAGCACGCCGATCCCGCCACCTCACCGGTGTCGAGCCGCATCCAGCAGCAGCCGCAGAGCGCGGTGCCGCCCGGCGGCGTCGAGCCCGGCCCGCGACAGCTCCCCCTGCCGCTCGACGAGTTCAGCCTCCAGGCGCACGGCATCCCGCGCCCGCGCCGCGTGTTCGTCAACCGCAACCTCAAGATGAGCAGCATCTCGTGGGTCGGCTTCGACATGGACTACACGCTGGCGATCTACGACCAGGCGGCGATGGATCGGCTCTCGATCGACGCGACGATCGACAAGCTGATCCTGCGCGGCTACCCCGCGCTCATCAAGACGATGCCGGAGGCCACGGACTTTCCGGTGCGCGGAATCCTCATCGACAAGCGCTTCGGTCACATCCTCAAGATGGACCGCTACAAGCACGTCACGAAGGGCTACCACGGCTTCCGCAAGCTCTCGAAGGACGAGGTTCAGGCGCTCTACCTGTCGAAGAAGATCCGCCCGGCCACGCCGCGCTATCACTGGATCGACACGCTCTACGCCCTCAGCGAGGCCGCGGTGTACGCCGCGGCCGTCGAAGGCCTCGAGAAGCAGGGCTACGCGGTCGACTACGCGCGCCTCTTCACGGACATCCGCGAGAGCATCGACGAGGCGCACCGCGACGGCACCATCTTGAACGCCGTGATGAGCGATCTTCCGAAGTACGTCATCCGCGATCCAAACCTCGCGCCGACGCTCCACAAGCTGCGCAGCGCGGGAAAGCGGCTATTTTTGCTCACCAACTCGCGCTGGCCGTACACCGACGTGATGATGACCTACCTCCTCGGTGGCGCGATGAGCGAGTACCCGAGCTGGCGAAACTTCTTCGACATCGTCATCTGCGCGGCGACCAAGCCCGCCTTCTTCCAGGAGCGCCGCCCGCTGCTCCAGCGAGACGGGGACACGGTGAAGCCGGCGACGCTCCCGCTCGAGCGCGGCCGGGCTTACGAGGGAGGCAACCTGCCCGACCTCGAGCGCGCGCTCGGCGTGTCCGGCGATCAGGTGCTCTACGTCGGCGATCACATCTACGGCGACATCCTGCGGAGCAAGAAAGAGAGCGCGTGGCGGACGGCCATGATCATGCAGGAGCTCGAGACCGAGGTCCTCGCCTACGAGTCGTGCAAGGACGATCTCGCGCGCACCGAGCAGCTCGAAGAGGCCCGCGAGCGGCTCGAGGACGAGCTTCGCTTCTACCAGCAGCGCTTCAAGGACCTGTCGCGGCCCGCCAAGAATCACGCGGGCGCAGTCGCGGAGCAAGAGGCCGAGAGGGGCCGCGTGAAGCGCGCCGTCGAGCGCATCCGCGGGCGCATGCGCCTGTGCGACGCCGAGCTGACGACGCTCGAGGACCGCACCGACGCGCGCTTCCATGCCTACTGGGGCTCGCTCCTCAAGGAGGGCAACGAGCAATCGAGCTTCGGCGCGCAGGTCGAAGAGTACGCGTGCGTGTACACGTCGCGCGTGTCGAACCTGCTGTCGTACTCGCCGCAGCAGTACTTCCGCAGCCCGCGGGACGTGATGGCGCACGAGATCGGCGAGTAGCGCGCGGCCGAAGTCGGCTATCGTCTGCGCCCCATGTCCGCTCCCTCCGCCTCGCCCTCCTTGCCGCGTCTGCCCCGCGGGCGCATCAAGGCCGCGCCCGAGGATTTCGTGGTCGACGAGCTCCCGGCGTACCTGCCGAGCGGCGTCGGCGAGCACTTGTATGTGCACTTCACGAAGCGGAACTTGACGACCGAGGCCGCGACGCGCGCGATCGCGCAAGCGCTCGGCGTGCACCCGCGCGACTGTGGCGTCGCCGGCATGAAGGACAAGGTCGGCGTCACGTCGCAGTGGATGAGCGTGCACGCAAAGGATCCGGCGCTCGACGCGCGCGCCGCGTCGCTGTCCTTGGACGGCATCACCATCCATGAGGCGAAGCGCCACGGGAACAAGCTCAAGACCGGCCACCTCGCGGGCAATCGCTTCGCCATCACCGTCCGCGACGTCGCCGCGGAGGACGTGCCGGCGGTCGTCGCGACGCTCGAGCGGCTCGGCCGCGAGGGCCTGCCGAACGCGTTCGGCTACCAGCGCTTCGGTCGCGACGGCGACAACGCCGAGCGCGCGCGCGCGTGGCTCGGCGGCAAGGAGCGCGGCCCTCGCGACCCGCGGCAGAGGCGCTTCTTGTGGTCGGCGCTGCAGAGCGCGGTCTTCAACGCCGTGCTCGAGGCGCGCGTGGCGGACGGGACGTGGCGCACGCCGATCGACGGCGACCTCCTCAAGACGACGAACGGCGGGCTCTTCGTCTGCACGGACGTTCAGACCGACGGCGCCCGCGCCGCGCGGGGCGAAGTGACCCCGACCGGCCCCATCGTCGGCGTGAAGATGAAGGCGCCGGCCGGACGCGCCGCGGAAATCGAGCGGGAGATCGCGGCGCGCGTCCTCGGCGACGGGTTCGACCTCGCCGCGACCAAGGCGCTCGGCGAGGGAACGCGACGGGTTTTGCGCCTCGGCATCGAAGCCTTGAAGGTCGAGCTGCGGGAACAAGACGCCAGCATCGGGGTTTACTTTGTGCTACCGAAAGGGTGCTTCGCCACGACCGTCCTTGGGGCCGCCCTGGCGCTCGAAAGCCTCGAAACTTCGCCGGAAGCTGCAGATGCGGCCGCCGGCGAGACAAGCGAATCGTAAAACGAACGTTATACTAACGCCGACCTTCAAAGGGAGCCGCGCACGCGGACGAGAAGATGATTGAGCGAGTGAAGAGCGCGATGGTCGGGGCGGGCGCCGGTTGGGTGCTCTGGCTCATGCTGTTCCTCAGCGTCATCTCGCTCGCGGTCATGCTCGAGCGCGCGTGGCTCTTCTGGTCGCTCCGCGATGACACGGCGACGCTGATGCGTGATCTCGGCAAGCTCCTTCGAGGTGGGGACCTCGAGGGCGCGCGCAAGCGCCTCGAGTCGTCTCCGAGCGCTGAGGCGGCGGTCGTCGTCGCGGGCATCGTCGAGGCCGACCTCGGCGCCGCGTCGGCGGAGGAGGCGATGGCCGGCGCGAGCGCGCTCCAGCGCCTGAAGCTCGAGAAGCGCCTGGCCTTCCTGGGTACGCTCGGCAATAACGCGCCGTTCATCGGCCTGCTGGGCACGGTCATCGGCATCGTCGGCGCGTTCGAGGAGCTCGGCAAGGCGAACATGTCGACCGTGCCCGGCGCGCCCGGGGTCGTCGCCAGCCAAATCGCGCCGCAGGCCGTCATGACGAACATCGCCGAGGCGCTCGTCGCCACCGCGGTCGGGCTGCTCGTCGCGATCCCGGCGGTCGCGGCGTTCAACTTCTTCCAGCGCATCGTCAAGACGACGCTCTCCAACACCGACGCGCTCGGTCACGTCCTGCTCGCCCACCTGAAGGCCACGGGCGGCGGCGCGGCGACCGGCGACGGCGCAAAGGACGACTGATGGCAGGCGGCGCCCAAAACGAGGCGGACGACGCGATCACGGGGATCAACGTCACCCCGCTCGTCGACATCACGCTCGTCCTCCTCATCATTTTCATGGTGACGGCGAAGATCATCGCCTCGCAGTCGGTGCCGCTCGATCTGCCGAAGGCGTCGAGCGCGACCGAGGTGCAGGTCGTCTTCAGCGTCGTCCTCGCCGCCGACGGCACCACGCAAGTCGACAACAAGACCGTGCCGAACGACGACTCGATCCTGCTGCCGGCGCGCGAGGCGCACGCGAAGAACAGCGAGCTGCGCGCCGTCATCAAGGCGGACAGCGCGGTGCCGCATGGCCGGGTCATCCACGTGCTCGACCTCCTCAAGCAAGCCGGCGTCTCGAAAATCGCGTTCGGCGTCACGCCCGTCCCGCCCGTCGTCCCCGTGGCGCCGAAGAAGTAGCGAGCGATGACCGGGTCATCCCCTCCCCCGCCCAGCGTGCGTGCGCGCACGAGCTCGCGGCCCCCGCCGCCGGTGGGGATCGTGGTGCCGACGCGCGAGCCGCTGGCGCGCGTGCTCGACCTGGACCGCCGGCGCATGACGGTGATGATCGTCTGCGGCGCGATCGCCTACCTCTTGCACGGCGCGGCGGCCGCGCGCGCGGCGATGATCTCGCTCGACCTGATTCATTGGACCCACGACGTTCGCGCGCTCATCCATGAGAAGCTGTGGGCGACGTACGACGTCGACATGTTCAAGGCGCCGGAGGAGAAGGCGCCGCCCCCCGAGCCCGAGCCCGAGCCGGAGAAGGCGCCTGCCGTGCCGCCGCCGCTCGCGCAGCCCAAGGACGTGCCGACGCCGAAGGACGAGCCGCCGCCCCCCGCGCCGGCGCCGGCGCAGGCCGGTCAGGTCGTGACGGCGCCGGACGAGCCCGTCGACTTCACGAGGGACGGCTTCACGCAGGGCAACGCGGCGACGTACGCCGGCGGCGTGACGCACGCGCAGGGCACGTCGGCGACGGCTGTGCGCAACGTCGCCGCGCAGCCGGGCGGCGTCCCCGGCGGAACGGGGACGGCCCCGGCCGCGCCCGCCCCTGCCGTCGACAAGTCGCGCGCGGCCGGCCTGCGCGGGTCGAGCGAATGGAAGTGCCCGTGGCCGAGCGAGGCCGACGCCGAGCAAATCGACGAAGCGTACGTCACCGTGCAGGTCACCGTCGGCCCCGACGGGCGGGCGAAGACCGTCGCGGTGACGAGCGATCCCGGCCACGGCTTCGGCCGCGAGGCGCGCCTCTGCGCGCTGCGCGAGACGTACACGCCGGCGCTCGACAGAGACGGCGCGGCGATCGCCGGGCAGACCAAGGCCTTCCGTATTCACTTCGAGCGTTAGACCGGCTAAGGCCGTCGCATGGGCACGAGCGGCAACGCCGACGAGATCCGCGGCGAGCTCTCGGCCGTCGCCGCGTCGCTGCGGGCGTACCTCGAGCAGCAGCGCGACTCGGGCGCGACGGGCATTCCACGCCGCCGCGCAGCAACAGGCACGACGGCCCCGGCCGCCGCGGCGACGAGCACGATCCCGAGCGCAAACGCCGGCGCAAACACGGGCGCGACCCCAGGCGCGACCGCGAGCCCGGGCGCGGCGGCGTCCACGCGCGCGAGCGCGAGCGCAAACGCAAACGCAAACGCGCCTCTCGTCGGCCCGCCGCCGAGCCCCGACTGGGGCCCTGCGCCCGACGACGCGAAGACGCCGGCCGCGGCGGTGCTCGCTCCCGCTGCGCCCGCGCGCCCGCTCCCGGTCCTAAAGGCCGAGGTCGCGGCCTGCACCAAGTGCGCGCTCGCCAAGACGCGGACGAACACCGTGTTCGCGCGCGGCAACCCGGCCGCGGCGCTGTGCTTCATCGGCGAGGCGCCCGGCGCCGACGAGGACGCGCAAGGCGTCCCCTTCGTGGGACGCGCAGGTCAGCTGCTCGACAAGATGATCACCGCGATGGGGCTGTCGCCCGAAAACGACGTCTACGTCTGCAACATCGTCAAGTGCCGCCCGCCGGACAACCGAAGGCCCGAGACCGAAGAGGTCCTTGCGTGCATCCCGTATCTCCACGAGCAGCTCGCCGTCGTGAAGCCGAAGGTGATCGTCGCGCTCGGCAACACCGCCGTCGGCACGCTTCTCGGCACCAAGCTCGGCATCACGAAGCTGCGCGGCCAGTGGAAGCTGTACAAGGGCACGACGCTCGTGATGCCGACGTACCACCCGTCGTACCTCATTCGACCGAGCGCGCAGCAGGCGGACGCGAAGAAGCAAGCGTGGGAGGATCTCCAGGCCGTCATGAAGGAGCTGAAGCTCCCGGTCCCGAAGAAGTGAGCGCTACCGCTCGATCGGTGGCGCGAACACGACGCGCGAAAACGCGCGATTTCGGCCAGCTCAGCGCGTAGGTAACACGGCTCGGCCGACAGCGTCAGCGCGCGGCTTGCTGCGCCTGGTCGCGCGCCGCGCGCTGCGCGGAGTGGAACGCCGCGGCCGCGAGCTTCGCGTACGCGTCGACGCGCGTGTAGACGTGGTTGCCGTTCGCCCAACAGCTGCCGCCGCGGGACACGACGCCGACGATCTCGCCCGTGCGGAAGTCGATCGCGGGGCCGCCCGAGTCGCCGCGGCACGTCGCGGAGTCGACCTCGAACTCGCGCGGGCCGAGCACGGCGCCGGTCTCCGAGTTCGACGCAGGGCCCGTCGTGAGCACGGTGCTGCGCTCGCGCGCGACGCGCTTGCCGACCACGTTCGCCGCGCCGCCGCCGAAGCCGACCGGCACCACCGCGTCGCCTTGCTCGACCGACGCGTGCAGGCGAATCGGCAGGATCGTGACGTTGGTGAGCGGGCGATCGAGCACGAGGAACGCGACGTCGGCGTCGCAAAGAATGCGACCGCTGGGGTGCAGCGTGCGGATCGCGTGCGCGCGCGGCGTGTCGACGTCGGGGTGCACGTGCGCGCCCACGTAGATCGCGATGCCGCTGGGGTCCGCGTCCTCGGCGAGGTGATCGCCGTTGTGCGACTGCCCGCGCGCGTCGCAGGAGGGCGTCGCCGTCACCGCGCGCGAGACGCAGTGGCGCGCGGTGAGGACGAGGTTCGGCGCGACCAGCGCGCCGCTGCAGAGGGTCACGTGCGTCGG
>JAYVXL010000817.1:0-3414 GCA_043785185.1 Myxococcales bacterium | reverse complement strand
CGCCGTACTCGGCGTCGCAGGTGGGGCAGCGCTTCACGTGACCATGCTATCCAAACTCGGCCGCGCGCGCTGTAGGGCCGTGCGAGCGCGCGCGACGGGGTGGATCTAGGATGACCCAATGAGCGGCCTTCAGGAAATCGGCGGCGGGGATGCCCCTTCGCGGTGCAGCTTCTGCTCACGCGACGCGGCGGGCCCGTGCGCGTCGTGCCGCCGCCCCGTGTGCGGCGAGTGTTGCACGCTCACCCAAGGCGGCGTCCGCACGTGGGCGGTGTGCCTCGAGTGCGACCGAACGAAGGGGCGATCGCTCGCGGGCGCGTGGGGCGGGCTCCTCCTCTGGCTCGGCGGCATCCTCGCGGTCCTCGCCGCGGCGACCGCGCTCGTCGGCTGGCTCGCCGCGCGCTGACGCCGGGCGAGCGTCAGGTGAACGTCAGGTGAACGTCAACGGACGCACCTCGTTGGCGCGGTCGACGAACGCGTACTTCTCGGCAATGTTCCCGGCGATGCGCGCGCACGTCCGGTACTCGTGCTCGGCGGCGCGCGAGAGATCGCCGCGCGTGAACGGGACCTTGAGGAGCGCGATCGTCGCGACGCCGGCCACGGCCGCGGGGCTCTTGGCGCCGGCCGCGAAGAGCTCGGCGCGCAAGACGTGAAGTTCGAGGCCGTCCGTGAGCCCGTCGAGCGACTCGATCGCCACGCTGGCCTGCGCCATCTCGTCGACCGTCGGCGCGGCGCCCCCCTTCGGGTGCATGAGCAGCCGCGCGAGCGACATCTGCGCCTGCGGGTAGCGGCTCGACGTCGGCGGCACGCGCCGGTACGCCGCCGCCGCGCCGGCGCGGTCGCCCGTGTGCTCGAGGCACCGCGCGAGGCCGAGCGCCGCGCTGACGAACGACGAGTCGGCGCGCGACACGGCGTCGTAGTACGTCACGGCGTCGGCGTACTTTCCGGCCTGCTCGTAGGTGCGCGCGAGCGCCTGGCGCGGCGCGAGCTCGCCGGGCAGCTCGTCCAAGATCCCCTGGAACGCCGTCAGCGTCTCCTGCACCTTGCCCTGCGCGAGCAGCCAGCGCCCGCGGTACCACGCGATGCGCCAGTCCTTGGGGCTGGTCTTCTGCACCTCGCCGAGCCTCGCCTCCGCTTCGCCGAATTTGCCGAGGTTCACGAGCTCGTCGACGAGGCGCAGCTGCAGCTCGAGCGACGCCGGGAACTGCTTGAGCGCGCGCTCGAACATGAGGCGCCGGCGCTCGGGATCGCCGACCGCGCCGGCGGCGAGGATGACGTTGGCGGCGGCGTCCTCCTTGTCGACCTTGAGGTGCGGGACGCCATCGACGCGGTTCTGGCGCGCCGAGTCGCTCGAGAGCCGATCGCTGTCGGACTCGAAGATCGCGCTCTCGACGTGGCCCAGGTCGCTCGTCTCGCCGAGGATCGCGAAGAGCACGCCGACGAGCTGCTCGGCCATCTCGCCCGCGGTCTGGAAGCGCTCTTCGGGCTTGGGCCGCGTGGCCTTGAGGAGGAAGCGGTAGAGCGGCTCGTACTGCCTCCAGACGTCGCACTCCTCGGGCGGCGGCAGAGAGGTCTCGTACTTTCCTTGGAAGTCGAAGCTCGCGACGAGCACGGCGAGCGCGCGCGCCGCGCTGTAGAGATCGCTCACGGGCGTCGGCGCGTCGTGCGCCTCGGGCGCGGTGTAGCCCTTGCTGCCGTAGATGTCGCCGCCGGTCGCGTCGACGGGCCGCACGGCGCCCATGTCGATGAGCTTCACGGTCTCTTCCTCGACCATGACGTTCTCGGGCTTGAAGTCGCAGTAGACCATGCCCATCTCGTCGAGGTAGCCGAGCGCCGGAAGGATCTCGGCGATGTACGAGATCGCCTCGGGCACCGGCAGCGGGCCGCCGCGCTCCTTGCGCAGCGCCATGAGCGTCTTGCCGTTCACGCACTCCATCGCGATGAACCCCTCGGTCCCGCGCGTGACGAAGTCGTAGATGCCGACGATGTTCGGGTGCTTCACCGCCGCGAGGAACTCGCGCTCCTGCACGGCGACCTCCAGCATCCGCGGGTCCTTCGAGTTGAGGAGGCCCTTCAGGATGACCCAGCGGTTCAGGACCGTGTCGAGCGCGAGGTAGATCCAGCCGAGGCCGCCGAACGCGATCGTGCCCTTGATCTCGTATTTTTCCGCGACGACGTCGCCGGGCGCCAGCGTCGGCTTGAACGAGTACTCCTGGCCGCACTTCGGGCAGAAGCCGTTCTCCCGTTTGAGCTGCGCGTCGCAGCCCGAGCAGAAGCGCTTGCGCTCGGGGACGACGCCGGGAACGATCGACTGCATCGGATCGAGCGGCGGGAGCGGCGGCCGCGCGAGCGGGCGCGAGCCGAGCGCGCGCGTCGCGGTGCGGCCGCTGCGCGTCGATCCCGAGCGCGCGCTGCGCGTGCTGCGCGCGCTGCGCGTCGACGGTGTTCGGCCCGAGCCCGTGCGCGCCGAGCCCGGCGTGGTGCGTCCGCTCTGCGAGGCGCCCGTGGCCGCGGAGCCGGCGGCCATCGGCGCCGTGCCTGCACCCGCGCCCGCGCCCGCGCCCGCGCCCGCCGGCGCCATGCCGCACGTATCGCAGTACCCGTCCTCGATCGTGCCCTTGCAACCGGGCTGCGCGCAGCTCGCCATGGCGGCCAGCCTACCAAATCGCGCGGTCAGCGGGTGAGGTGCACCTCACCGGCCGTCCATCGCCGGAGGACGCCGTCGTCGCCGCGCACGAGCAGACGCCCGTCGTCGTCGATCCCCTCGGCCCTCCCCTCCCCGATGTCCCCGCGCACGCGCGCGCCGCGGAGCGCGTCGGCCGCGGCCAGGCGCGCGTGCACGAGCGCGAGTCCGCGCGCGCACGCTGGCAGAAGATCGCGCTCGAGGCCGGCGAGCACGTCCGCGAGCAACTCCGCGCGATCGGGCGACGCGGCGCCGAGCTGCGCGAGCGACGTCGCGCGCTCCGCGAGCTCGCCGGGGAACGCGCGCGTGTGGACGTTCAGGCCGACGCCGACGATGACGGCCTCGACGCGGCTGCCGGCGACGAGCGACTCGACGAGCACGCCGGCGAGCTTTCGCCCGCCGACCAGCACGTCGTTCGGCCACTTGAGCGTCGGGGCGTCCGCGGCGCCGAGCGCGCGCGCCGCCGCGTCGCGCGCGGCGAGACCTGCGACGAGCGCGAGCGGCGGCAGGCGCGCCGGCGAGCACGAGGTGCGCACGAGCACCGAGAAGAGCAAGCTCTCGCCGCGCGCCGCCGTCCACGCGCGCCCTTGCCGCCCGCGGCCCGCCGTCTGCGCCTCCGCGACCCACGTAGCGCCGTGCGGCGCGCCCGCCCGCGCGGCGCGCTTGGCGTCGTCGTTCGTCGACGTCGTCTCGTCCACGATCGTCAGGGGTGTGCCGAGCGCGCCGTCGCCGAG
>JAYVXL010000816.1:0-11007 GCA_043785185.1 Myxococcales bacterium | reverse complement strand
GGCGGTTGCAGCGCGAATCCGGCGCACGCCGGCGCGAGGGTGACGACGGCCTTCGGGGTGGCGCGAGGTAGCGCGAAGCGTGCCAAGAGTCAAGCGCCGTTGGGCCTCGAGATCGCGAGGGAAACGTCGCGCCGAAGGGGGCACCGATCATGGGCCGTCCGTCTTGTCCGTCATCACGGTCCGAGCACGAGAAGGGCACGCCGGCGCGACCGCCCTTGACGAAGTAGTCAGCGCGCGGGCTTGGCCGTCGCCTTCTTCTCGAGGAGATCGAGCGCCTTCTGGAGCTCCTCCTCGGTGAACGGGAGCTTGTTCATTTGGGTCTTCTCCTCCGCGAGCGCGAGCTCCATCTCGGCCTTCGCCTTCTCGGCGCGCTTGGTCCAGCTGGAGTCGTCCTGCCCCGCCTCGCGGATCGTGAGGGTGCGCCGGAGCATCTCGATGCCCTTCTCCAGGAGCACGCGGTAGCGCAGGTGCATCATGCCGAAGAAGAGCTGCTTGTCCTTGTCGGCCTTGGCGTTCTGCGGCGGGATCGCCATCAGATCGGCATGGAGCGAGCGGTACATCTCGCCGATGCGGTAGCCGCTCATCGCCGCCCAGTGCATGTCGACGCTGCGAATCGCGTCGGCGTACGCGCTCTGCGCGGCCATGAGGCCGGAGGCGCGCGTGTTGATCTTGGAGAGGAAGTCGTCGGTCACCGGCAGAAACGACACGCGCTCGCTGCGGACGCGGCGGATTTCGCCGAGCGCGAAGCGTAGCTGCGCGGCCGGGGCCGGAAGGCGACCGGTCATGCCGTACTTGAGCGCGTCGACGAGATCGAGGCCGTTCTGCACGTCGCGCGACGCGCCGACGTCGTCGCCCGCCTCGATCTTCGAGAGGCCGCGCGCGCCGAGGCCGGTCATGCGATCGACGTCGTCGGCGTCCTTGCGCGCGAGGAGCGCCTCGCCGATCTGCCCGAGCGCGGTCCAGTCCTCGAGGTACGCGGCGATCTGCACTTCGCGCACGAGCGCGGCGCGGGCGCGCGCGCCGGCAGGGAAGCGCTTGATGAGATCGTCGTACGTCGCTTTCGCCTTCTCGCGCTGCTCGAGCCCTTCGTACGCGGTGGCGAGACCGTAGAGCGCGTCCTCGGTGTGCGCGCCGTTCGGCTCGGCGGCGAGGAGCGTCTCGAACGCATCGGCCGCCTCGCGCCACTTCTGGGCGAGGATCGCGCGCTCGCCCTTTTCCATGAGCTCGCGCGCGCTGCCGTCGGCGCTCGGGCCGACGATCTGCGTCGGCACGTCGATCTTCGGGACGACCGCGGGAGTCGACGGCGACGGCGTCGGCGCCGCGCCGCACGCGACCGCGAGGAGGGACGTGATCGAGACGACGAGGATCCGGACGGTCATCGCACCAATTAACCACGAATTCTCCGAGCGCCGCGGCCTTGCGCATTCATCCGCACACCCGCGCACCGGGGGCTGGAAAACTTCGGGGAGAGCGGTGTGGGTTGCATCCGGAAAAGAGCGGCGCATGTTGTCTCGCGCGGGGGAATGGAGAGGGGGACGCGCACGTAGAGCGAACAGACGCGTCGCACGGCGCGGCCGTCGCGCCATCCGTTTTTGCAGGCTCAACGCACGCTACGAACAACGACAGCGGCTCGGAGGAATCGTTCCATGAAACAGATGACTCGGCTCTCGCTCGGTGAGCTCGTGACCACGGCCAGGACGCTCGATTTGCAGATTCTCAAGCTCGACCGGCGGGGAGCGCACGCGACCCCGCAGGATTTGCTCCGCGCTTCGGAGTTGAAAAAGCTTCGCCTTCAAACCAAAGATCGTCTGAGCGAGCTGCACCACCGCTACAGCCGGTAGGCCGCGAGGCTAGGAGCCGGAGCCGTCGCGCGCCCGAACCCGTCGCCGAAGGACGAGGCGATTGTAGAGGTCAGGATTCAGGCGATCGACGGCGTCGATCGCGCGCTCGCGCCAGCCGAGGACGCGCGAGCGCGGCACGCCGTGCAGCATCGCGACGAGGACGCGCGCGACGTCGGCCGGATCGCCGCCGGCGTCTTCCGCATAGGCGGGCGCGGGCATGCCGAACCAGCGCGCCTTGCCGCGGAACGGCGTGCGCAGGAGGCCGGGGTACACGCTGTGGAACGCGATGCCGCGCGCCTCGTGCTCGAGATCGAGCGCCTCGAGGAAGCGACCCGTCGCCGCCTTGCTCGCGCAGTAGTGGGCTTCGAAAGGGACCGCGCGGCGGCCGGCGATCGAAAGGACGGCGACGAAGAGGCCGGGCTGACCGGCCGACGACCAAGCGCGCGCCGCTTCGGTCGCGGCGGCCATGACCGCGAACGTGTTCAGCTCGAAGATCTCGCGGGCGACGTCGGCGGGCACCGCCGTGGTGCGTCCGAAGGCGGCGAGCCCGGCGACGAAGACGACCCCGTCCACCGGAATGCCGGCCGCCGCGCTCGCCTCTTCGTACGTCGCGCGCCAGTCGGCGGCGCGGAGGTCGACCGTCTTCTTCCACGCGCCCAACGCGTCGTCGTGCGAGCGGCCGACCGACGACACGGCGACACCGCGCTCGCGCAGCTGGCGCGCGAGGTGCTGGCCGACCCCCGTGCGGGCGCCGACGACGACCACGTGACGCGCGCTCCGCGAATTAGACGGCAAGCTCGGCCTCCAGGAACGGGGTGAGCGTGCGATCCTTTTCGAACTCCGTCGGGTCGATGCCGAGGGCGCGGTACGTCTCGCGCGCGTCGTAAGCGACGTCCATGCCGACGAAGCCGAAGACCTCGCCCCACGTCTTGACGTCGAGGTGCGCGTACGAGGAGCGGAAGCCGCGGCGGAGCACCCGGCCGATGGCCGCGGCGGGGACGACCAGCGTGCGCGTGCGGAGGCCGCGACGGGCAGCGAGCGTGCGAAGATCCGCGGCGAGCTCGGCGTTGGTCATGATGAAGGGATCGGCGACGAGCCATGTGCCGTCGCCCGCGCCGTCGCGCGCGATCGCCTCCTTCGCGACGCGGCCGAGGAGGCGCCCGGCGCAGAAGTGCTGGCGCCCCGCGGACGGCACGATGCGGAGGACGACGCCGCGGCGCGCGAGCTTCGCGAGCGTCACGAGGGTGCCGTGGCCACCTGGCCCGTACACGTTCGAAGGACGGAGGACGGTGACACGGAGCCCGCGCGCCGCGCCGAGCGCGCGCGCCTCACGCTCGGCGTCGAGCTTGATGTGCGCGTAGCGGCGGAACGGGGCCGAGTCGGGGTCGGGCGGGCTGTCCGGCCCGAGCGCGCGCCCCGCGGCGACGCCGAGGACCGACGCGCTCGAGACGTGCACGAGCGTCGCGCCGCGCGCGAGGCGCGGGACGAGGCGGCGGGTCGCGCCGATGTGGCTCTCGGCGCACGCCTCGTCGGAGAGGCCGGGCCGCGCGCTGAATCCGGCCGCGTTCACGACGACGCGCGCGCCCGCGATCGCGTCCGCCGCTCCGTCGATGTGCACCTCGCGCGGCGCGCTCGGGCGGCGGTAGACGACGCGGAGTCCGCCGAGCGCGTCGGCGAGGCATCCCCCGACGAGGCCGTCGGCGCCCACGATGACGATCTCCGGGCGCACGTAACGCTACGGTTCGTCCTCGCTCTTGGCCTTCTTCGCGGGGGCGGGCTCTTCCGCCTTCGGCTTGCGGGCGATCGCGAGCGACTCGAGCCCCTCCTGATAGACGGCCGTGTTGAGCTCCGCCAGGGACTCGCCGAGCCGCGTTTTCCAGTCCGCCGGCAACACGCCGGGCGTCTGCGCCTCCATCGACTGCGCGACGAGGAGCCAGTGGCGGGCGTCGGCGCGGTGCCCGATGCGGTAGTCCGTCATGCCGCGGAGGTACGCGTAGTGCGCGCGCTCTGGCGTGGTGAGACGCGCGGTGTCCGGCTCGAGGAGGCGAAAGATCGCCAGCGCGCGGTCGTGGTTGTTCTGCTCGAACGCGGTCTGGCCGCGTGAGAGATCGTCACGGTAGGTACTGCACCCCGCGAGGAAGAGGAGCAGGAGGGCGACGGGCGTTCGCATCGCCGCAAAGAGTACCGAAAAAGCCGCCTCGCGGACAGCTACGTGCGCGCGCGTCGCCGGCGCGCGGCGACGAGGCCGACGAGTGCGGTGAGCGCGGCGAGACCGAGCGGCGCGCGCGAGCCCGAGCCCGCGGCGCGCCCGGGCGTCTCGCAGCCGCACATCGACGCGGAGGGGCGCGGGGCCGCGGCGTCGGGTGCCGCGGCAAGCGGCGGCGCGGCGGCGAGCGGCGGGGCCGGCGCGTCGCACTCCCACCCCGGCTTGGCGCCGAAGCTGCACGCGTCGAGGATCGAGCCGTCGGGGCGCTTCGCGACGAGCTTCACCGCGTCCGCGGTCACCTCGACGCTCGCGTAGTGGTACGCAGACTCGACCTTGCGCGTGCTCGGCAGCGCCTGTTTCACGCGGTAGAGCGGCGCTCCCCCGCCGCCGGAGACGAGGTAGCGCATGCCGGCCTGCTCGCCGCGCTCGTACAGGTGGTCGTGACCGGAGATGACGAGGTCCACCTTTTTGTCGTGCAGCAGTCGGTCGACCCCCACGCCGAGCATGCGTGGATTGTCGCCGTGCGGGCCGGCGGAGCGGTATCCGAAGTGCACGGCGGCGATGCGCCAGACGATGCCCGGCTCTTGCAGCGCCTTGTCGAGCGCGTCCTTCAGCCACTCGATCTCGGCGCCGGAGTCGAAGCGATCCTGCCCGTCGAGCAGGAAGAAGCGCGTGTTCTGCCAGCGAAACGTCCCGTACAGCCGCGAGAGGCCCGCAGCGTCGGGCGTGGGGCCGAAAAAGCGGAGGTAGCTCTCGCCGGCGCGCTCGATGAGCTCGTGGTTGCCGACGCAGCCGAACATCGCGCGGTCACGGAGCAGCGGCGATTCGACGTCGAAGAACGCCTTCCAGTCCGCGGGATCGCGCCCGTCCTCGACCAAGTCGCCGGTGTGGAGCAAAAAATCGCTCGGCGCCTGCATCATCGCGCGGACGACCGCGGCGTGCGCGACCGCGTCGCTTCGGTTGTCGCCGTACACGAGGAAGGAGAACGCGCCCTTCGCGTCGTCCTTTGGCGCCGTCGTGAAGGTGCCGGCCTGGGCCGCGGCGCCCGCGCGCACGGTGTAGGTGTACTTGCGCGAGGGCTCGAGCGCGCCCACGCGGATCGAGTGGAAGGCCTTCGCGTCCTTGCTCTCGAGGCGGTGCGCGGCGGCGGCGCCGGGCCCGGCGGTGACGTCGAGGGTGACCGGCTGGGGCGGGTCCACCTCGACCCGAATCGTGGCGCCGGCCGAGCCGAGCTCCTGCACATACGGCCCCTTGGCGAACGGCAGGGCGAGCACGAGCGCCATCGCGAGCATCGAGAAGAACGCTTACCAGGAAGTTCGGCCAAGCCCCAGGAAAGGCTTCGACGGCGCGGGCGCGTAGGAGGGGGGGCCGAGAGGCTAAGAAAGCTCAGAAAAGAGGGGCAAGAAAAGAGGGGCAAGCGGAGAGGGCCGCGCGGAGGCGGACGCCCGCGCCAATGGAAAAGCAGCGCTCGCTCATCCCCGTCACAATTGACCCGTCCGAGGGGGCAGACTACGATTCAAATGGCCTAGGATCTTCGGAGGAAACCTCCTTCGGCGGCCTGGACCTCGACGCGCTCGTACCCACGCGCGTCGACGAGGTGGCCGTTCGAGGAGTCATGTCGGAGATTCCCCCGCCGGAGCAGAGCAACCCCGAGCTCGGGGGCATCGCCGGGCGTGATGGCGCGCAGGACGGCCTGCCCCTCCGCTTCGGCAAGTACACGCTCATCCGCAAGCTCGCGACCGGCGGCATGGCGGAGCTCTTTCTCGCGATCCAGCGCAGCGTCGCCGGCTTCGAGAAGCTCATCGTCATCAAGCGCATCCTCCCCTCGATGACGAAGGACCGCTCGTTCATCGACATGCTCCTGCACGAGGCGCGCGTCGCCGCGACGCTGTCGCACCCGAACATCGTCCAGATCTTCGACGTCGGTCACGTCGACGGCGCGTACTTCATCGCGATGGAGCACGTCCACGGCGAGGACATCCGCTCGATCGTCCGGCAGATGAAGAAGAAGGGCGTCGCCGAGCTCCCGCTCGAGCACACCGTCTCGATCGTGCAGGGCATGTGCGCGGGGCTCGCGTACGCGCACGAGAAGCGCGATCTCGACGGCACCGCGCTGCGCATCGTTCACCGGGACGTCTCGCCGCAGAACGTCGTCGTCACGTTCACGGGTGACGTGAAGGTCGTCGATTTCGGCATCGCCAAGAGCGACGCGAAGCTGATGGAGGACACCAAGAGCGGCAAGCTCAAGGGCAAGGTCCCGTACATGTCGCCCGAGCAAGCGCGCGGCGAGTCGGTCGACTGGCGCAGCGACATCTTCGCCGCTGGCGTCATGCTGTTCGAGCTGACGACCGGCAAGCGCCTCTTCAAGGGCGCGAGCGAGTACGAGACGCTCAAGCTCATTTGCGAGCGCGACTATCCGTTCCCGTCGATGGTGCGCGCCGGCTATCCGCCGGAGCTCGAGCTCATCGTCATGAAGGCGCTCGCAAAGGACCGCGACGCCCGCTTCCAGAGCGCGCGCGAGATGCAGTTCGCGCTCGAAGAGTTCGCGCGCAGCCAGCGCGTGGCGACCAGCACCATCGCGCTCTCGTCGTTCATGCAGGGGCTCTTCGAGGAGAAGCTCCAGACCCAGAAAGAGGCGCTGCTGCAGGGCAAGCAGCTCGCCGACATCATCGCGCTGCAGCACGACGCGGACTCGGGCGAGGTCGACGGCGGGCGGGCGTCGCAGACGCTCAGCACGCCGGCCGCCGCGCACACGGTGACGAGCGCGGGCGCGCTACGTTCGGGCGGCGGCGCCGGCGTCGTGCTGGGGCTCTTCGCGGCGTTCGCGGTGCTTGCGGCCGCGGGCGGCGGCGCCTTCTGGTTCGTCAAACACAAGGAGAGCCGCGCCGACGCGGCCGACGCGCCGCGCACGACCAAAGAGACCCAAGAGCGCCAGGGCCCGCAAGAGGCGCGCAAGGGAACGATCCGCGTGACCAGCGAGCCCGTCGGCGCGTCGATCTGGATCAACGGCGATTTGCGGCCGGAGCTGACGCCGGCGGTCGTCGCGCAGCTCCCAATCGGCAGCGCGATCGACGTGAAGCTCACGAAGGACGGCTTCGAGCAGGCGCGGGAGACGCTGACGCTCAGCGCGGCGGCGCCCGACGGCGAGGTGAGCTCGCTCATGCGGCGCGGGAGCGTCTCGGTCGGCCTCAGCGTGAAACCCGCGAGCGCCGCGGTGACGATGTTCGTCGACGGCAAGGCCGCGCCCGGCCTCGACGCCGACGGCCTGACGAGCGGCGTGCAGCACCGCGTCGTCGTGAGCGCGCCGGGCTACGCCGAGCAGGCCCTCACGTTCATGGGCGAGCCGATGGAGAAGAAGCGCTTTGACGTCGTGCTCGAGCGCGCGCACCCACGCGGCAAGGGTGCGGGCGTGAACGGCAGCGCGGGGGCCGCGGCGACGGGCACGGGCGCGGCGGCGACGGGCGCGGCGCCCACGTCGAGCCCGACGCCGGCCGCGCCGGTCGGCACCGGGAAGCTGAACGTCGGCGCGAGCGGCGGCTGGTGCAACGTTTCGGTCGACGGCGCGCCGCGCGGCGCCACGCCGGTCGCCGGCATCGAGCTGCCCGCGGGACCGCACAAGGTGACATGCGTGACGGGCGACGGCGCGGCGCAGAGCGCGACCGTCACCGTCACCGCCGACGCGACGGCGCGCTACAAGTTCTCGCTCTGAGTCGGCGCGCCCGTCCGCGCTACTTCGGATCCTGGAGGCTGAGCGCGCCGAGGAAGTCGCGCTTACCGATGGCGACGCCGTTGTGCCGCAGGATCGCGTACGCGTGGGTCAGGTGAAAATAGAAGTTCGGCAGCGCGTGCTCGCGGAAGTAGTCGGCGCCGGTCATCGTCTTGCCTTCCCAGCGCGGCTGCGTGACGACGCGCGCGGCGGCGGCTTCGAAGTCCTTGGCGGTGAGACCGTTCAGGAACGTGAGCGTGAGCGCGACGCGCGCGCGCAGCTCGCCCACCGTCTTCTCGTCGTCCGCTTGCTTCGGCGCATCTTTGCCCGTGAGGCGCGACGCCGCGAGCTTCGCGGTGTCGCACGCCGTCTGCACCTGACGCGCGAACGCGAACTGATCCGGCGCGAGCCGGAGGCCGAGGTAGACGGCCGGCTCGAACGACTTCGCCTTCGCGTGCGCTTCGGCGGCCTCCAGCCATTTGTCCAGCTGAACGAGGTGCTTCTTGAATTGCCCGATGGTCTCGTAATACATGCCCGGCAGCTTACCCCACGCGGGCGCGCGCGGCCTGCGGTCACGCGCGCCGCGAGGCGGAGAGCGACGCGCGCCTCTTGAGGCGCACGCGCAGGCCCTCTGGCGTGAGCGTAAAGGCCATCACCTCTTTCACGTCCGAGGACCGGCCGACGCGCTCCATGTCGAAGCTCCGCGCCATCATCGACAGGGCGACGCGCATCTCGACGAGCGCCAGCGTGCGCCCCGGGCAGATGCGCGGCCCCGAGCCGAACGGGACGTGCGCGGCGGCGTCGTGGGCGCGGCCGCCGGCGCCGGGGCTGATCCAGCGCTCCGGCCGGAAGGCGAGCGGCTCGTAGAAGCGGCGCGCGTCGCGCGTCGGGAAGCGCGTGAGCGCGATGAGGCCCGTCCCTCGCGGGACGGCGACGTCCCCCACGACGACGTCCTCCGTCGGCTCGAAGAAGACGTGCGGCGCGACGGGCCGCAAACGCATGGCTTCGTTCGCCACGGCGGTCGCGAACGGGAGGCGGTTGGCGGCGTCGAGGTCCGCGGGGACGAGCGCGTCGCCGAGGACGAGGTCGGCCTCGGCCCGCAGCGCTTGCCACGCGTCCGGCGCGTCGATGAGATGATGCGCCGCCCACGCGATCGTGTAGGCGGTCGTGTCCTCGCCGGCGAGGAGCATCGTCAGCGCGTTGCCGAAGATGACGTCGTCCGTGAAGGGCTGCCCCTCCGCGTCGCGCGCCGCCAGCATCGCCTCGATGAAATTCGACGGGCTCTCTGCGCGCGCCGGCTCTTCCTCGAGCTTCTTCTTCGTGCCGACGATCACCCGCGTGAGCCAAGCGTGGAGCTCCGCGAGCGCGTGATCGAGCCGGCGATCCTGCGGCAGGCGGAAGAAGCGCCAGTACGGGAACCAGGAAGTCAGCCGCCGATGAAACGCCGGGAAAACGTGCTCGAGGTGGCGCTGGATCACGTCGTCGTCCTTGCCCTCGAGCGTGCCCAGGTCGTAGCCAAAGACGAGGAGCGTCGTCACGTCGACGGTGAAGCGCTTCAGCTCTTCGGCGAGATCGAGCGTTCGGCCGTCCGTCGCGGCGCGCGTCCAGCGGCGGTGCAGGCGCGTCGTGATGTCGTGGAGCGTCGGGTAAAAGCCGCGGAGGTGACGCTGAGAGAGCGCCTCCATCGCGAGCCGCCGCTGCGCGCGCCACGACTCGCCCTCCGCCGAGAACACGCCGTTCGCGGACATCTCCACGAAGACCGCCTCGAGGGGCGTCATGCGGCGGTAGGGCTCGGGGCGGCCGCGGAAGAGCGGCTCGGCGATCGTCGGGTCCGAGACCATGACGACGTCGCGGCGGCCGAGCGCGAGGCGCACCATCGGACCGTGCTCCGTGGCCCACGCCTCGAAGACCTCGTGCATGCGTGGCGGGTCCAGGTCGAGGAAGTTCCCGATCAGCGGGAGGCGGCGTGGGCCCGGCAAGTCCGCGATGCGGCGCGTCGCGCGGGCCTTCTCGGCGCGCGGCGCGAGCGCGGACACGTCGATCTCGAGCACGCCGCCCGTCTCGCGCGACGGGCACGCGCGCAGGCACTCGCTCCCGCCCTTCCGCTTGCCCGTCTCGACGTCGAAGCGCCAACGGTGGTTGCGGCAGACCAGATCGCCGCCGTCGAGCTCGCCTTCGCCGAGCAGCGCACCCTGGTGCGGGCAGCGGCCCTCGTAGACGCGCGGGCCCGCGCCCGTGCGGAGGAGCACCAGGTCGCGCCCGCGCACCGCGATCGCGTGCGGGCCGGGCGACGTGAGCTCGGTCGCCTGCGGCACGGGCTCGAACACGCCGGTCTCGCGGATCTCGGCGCTCATCGGGCGATGCTACGTCCGCGCGCGCGCGGCGGCTACACGCGCGCGGTGCGGCCTCCTCAGGTGGCGCGCCGCACGAAGCGCAGGCGGTTCACGGGGAGGCCGTCCTTGATCGCGCGGTGCTCGCGCGGGCTGCGCGCGCCGTACGGGTTCTCGGCCATGCGCGCGCTCCCGGGCGCGTCGCCCGCCGGCGCGAAGAGACCGCACGCGAGCACCTGGGTCTCGTACTGCTCGGCGCGCTCGTCCACGTCCGTCTGAACGAAGAGCTCGCCGCCCGGCGGCAAGAGGCGCGCGATCTGCTCGAGGAACACGTCCCCCATCACGAGGCGCTTGGTGTGGCGCTTCTTCCACCACGGATCGGGGAAGTGCAGGTACGCCACCTTGAAGCCGCCGCTCGGCCGCAGGCGCGGGAGCGCCCACTTCGCGTCCTCAGCGAAGACGCGCGCGCGCGGCGCGAGGCCATGCTTGGCGAGGCGGCCGTCGACGATCGCCGCCCACTTTCGCCGGACCTCGAGGCCGATGAGCCCCGCCTGCGGCGAGCACAGGGCGCGCTCGAGCATGAAGCCGCCGCGCCCCGGGCCGATCTCGATCTCGAGCCACTCGCCGCGCACGAGCGCGCGCGCGTCGACCTCGTCTCCCTCCGGAAGACGCGGCGCGTCCTCGTAGGGGCGCGGCTTGCGCGGCTTCTCGGCGGCCTCGGTCATCGGGCCGGCGTTTAGCTCACTTCGGCGGGGGAAGCGCGCACTTTCCGTTGATGCACGTGAGCCCCTTGCAGCAGTCGCCGGCGGCCGCGCACTTGTCGTATTCGTTCGCGCAGCCGTTCGCGTTCTCCGCGCAGACCGGGCCGCTCGCGCCTGGGACGCAGTAGCCGCCGCAGCACTGGTCTCCGGCGCTGCACGCGTC
>JAYVXL010000815.1:0-11008 GCA_043785185.1 Myxococcales bacterium | reverse complement strand
ACCTGCTGTTCCTCGACGAGCCGACCAACCACCTCGACATCCCCGCGGCGGAGATCCTCGAGGAGGCGCTCGTCGGCTTCGACGGCACCGTCATCCTCGTCTCGCACGACCGCCGCTTCCTCGAGAACGTGACGACGCGCATCGTCAGCGTCCGCGACGGCGTGGTCGACATCTACCCGGGCGGCTTCAAGGACTACGTCGCCGCGCACCTCGCCCCGCCGCCCGGCGAGGGCGAAGATCGCCCGGCGCCTCGGAAGAAGGAGCCGACCTCGGAGGTTTCTCCGAAGGAGGACGAGCGTGCCAAGAAGGCCTACGAAGCGCAGCGCCAGGCGGCGCGCGACAAGGAGAAGCGAAAGCGGCGCGCCAAAGACCTGGAGGAGCTCATCGCCGCCGCCGAGAAGCAGCTGGTCGAGATGCGTGAGAAGCTGAAAGAGGATCCGGGGGGCGACTGGGCGAAGCTGGCGAAAATGGCGACGGAGGAGCAAGCTTTGACGAAGCGGGTGGACACGATGATGACGGAGTGGACCAAGCTGTCGGAGACGGGCGAATGACACGCGGCGCGCCCCTCGGCCTCGCGCTCGCGTGCCTGCTCGCGCTCGGGCCTGCGTGCGCGAAGAAGAAGGACGGCCCCGCGACGGCGGAGCCGGCGCCGACGGTGGAGGTGCGCGACGAGTCCGAGGGGCTCCTTCTCACCTGGATCGACGCGAAGGGGGATTTCCACACCGAGATGCGCGCGCGTGACGTGCCGCTCGTGGGGCGTGACGCGGTGAAGGTCGCCGACCCGGCGAGCGACGACGGGACGCACGCGGACCGCGTCTTCGTCGCGGACCTGCGCGTCGCCGGCGCGGGCGGGCGGTACCCGGTGCGGGCGATGACGCGGGACGAGTTCGAGCAGCTGGCCGTCACGCGCCGCGCGAAGAACGGGCTCACGCTGGCGAGCGCCGCGCCGACGCCGTCGGGGGACGCGCCGCCTCGCGCGCCAGGTCCGCCGAACGGCGGGCTCGCGCAAGGCGGCGCGGCGGACGTGCCCGGCGACGGGCGCCCGCTCGTCATCATTTACGGCGCCGACTGGTGCTCGGCCTGCCACGACGCGGCGGCGTACCTCACGCGCAAGGGGATCGCCTTCATCGAGAAGAACGTGGAGAAGGACGCGGGGGCCGCGCGCGAGATGCAGCAGAAGCTCTCGAAGAACGGCCTGCGCGCGGGGTCGATCCCGGTGCTCGACGTGAAGGGGAAGATCATGATCGGCTTCAGCGCGCGGAGCGTGGACGAGGCGCTCGGCCGCGCCATCTGAGCGCGGCGCCCGGCGACGCCGCGGGGGGAGCCGCGAGCCGCTCATTTGTCGCGCGTGGGCGCGTCGGCGCAGCAGCGGAAGCCGGTCGAGTAGTCCCAGTAGCGCGCCTCGTGCGCGGTCGTCACGTAGTCGCACCCGTGCCCGTTGAGCCACGTGTCGACGTAGTAGCCGCCGCGGAAGTGCCCGCTCGGATCGGCCGTCCACTCGTGCAGGTTGCCGACGATGTCGTAGACGCCTTCGGGCGTCGCGCACGCGCTCTTCGCGCCGCCGGGGAGGAGCGAGTCGGGCACCTGGTTGATGCACGGGTGCTCGAGCTTCGTGAAGACCGACAAGTCCTTCGACTCGAGGTACTGCATGGCCGGGTGGGGGTCGCGGTGATCGTTGCAGGTTCCACGCTTCTCGTCGTTGCCGTACGGGAACTGCGTGCGCTTGCTCCCCTTGCACGCCGCGACCCACTCGTCGTCCTTGCAGAGCCGCTTCCCCGACGCCGCGCACGCCGCGGCCGCCTGCACTTGGGAGATGTACGCCTGCGGCACCGCGCCCGGCGCGCTCTTGGCGCGCACCCTGAGGCCGGCCGGGTTGAAGTACGGCGTCCACGTGTGCTCGGTGCCGTCCTCGAGCAGCTCGACGAGGTGCGGCTCCCAGCGATCGATGCACGCCGCGGTGCCCGGCGGCCGAAGGGCGATCGGCGCCATGCCGGCGGGGCAGCCGCCGAGGCCCGGCGGCTCGCGCAGATCGCGGCCCGCGTTGGGGCGAACGAGATCGTGGGGATCGCAAATCTGACCCTTGATCTCCCAGTGGAACGACGAGTTCCCCTTGTCGACCATCGCGGCTTCCTTCGCGCGCGCGGCCTGCAGCGCCTTGGCGTGCTCGGGCGTGTAGACCGCGCAGCGGCGCGGGAGCGTGGTCACGTGTACGGGGAGCGGCTTCCCGTCGAGCGTGCCGTCGAACTGCGTCTGCTGGCGATCGCCGGGCTGGTTCTCGCAGACGATCTCGCCGCCGCCGTCGGCGTGGGGCAGCGCGATCGTCGCCGGTACGCGGAAGCGCTCGCCCGCCGGCGTGAAGACGAAACCGAGCGCCGTGCCGCGCGGCCAGTCCTTGAGCGCCTCGCCGCGGACGGCGGCGATGGTGAAGACCCGCGCGCTTCTCAGCGCGCCTTCCGGCACGGTGAGGGAGGCGCCTTCGGCCGCGACGGCGCCGCCGAGCTCGCCGATGCCCGGCGGGGCGGCGTCGGGCGTCAGGACGGTGACGGGCGGGCCCGCGTCGATCGCGGCGGGCGGCGGAGCTGGAGGCGCGGGCTTGGTGCAGCCGAGCGCGGCGACGAGGGCGAGGCCGGCAAACGCGGAGAAGGGCGAGCGGTCCGTGGCGTTCACCTTCGCGAGGCTCGCATTTCCCGCGGCTCACGCCCAGCGCTCCCCGCGGGGGGATCCATTCCCTGATGGCGACGCCGCGACCCCCGCCCCCTACTTGCGTCGTACGACGCGCTCGTAGATCTCGCGCCTCGGTCGACCGCTCCACGCCGCCACGCGCTCGGCCGCCTCCTTTGCGTGCGCGCCGCGGGCGAGCTCCTCGTCGATGCGCGCGTCGATCTGCGCGTCGTCGATCGTCGCCTCGCGCGCCGCCGGATCGTGCGGCCCCAGGACGAGCGCGACCTCGCCGAGCCACTCGCGCGCGTCCGCCGCGAGCGCCGCGAGCGTCCCCCGCACGAGCTCCTCGTGCACCTTCGTGAGCTCGCGCGCCACGCACGCGTCGCGCTCGGGCGTCGCGCGCGCGAGGTCCGCCAGCGTCTCGTTCGTACGGCTCGGCGCCTCGAAGATCACGACGGCCTCGGGCGTCTCGCACGCGCGCGCGATCGCAGCGTGGCGCGTCGGGCCGCCGCGCGGCAAAAATCCCAGGAAGCGGAAGCCGCCGTCGCCCGCGAGCCCGCTCGCGACGAGCGCCGCAAGGACGGCGGACGGCCCGGGAATCGGCACGACGCGAACGCCCGCCGCGATCGCCGCGCGCACGAGCGCGCTGCCCGGATCGCTCACCGCCGGCGTCCCCGCGTCGGTCACGAGCGCCACGCTCTGCCCCTCGCCGAGCTGCGCCACCAGGCGCTCGACGTCGCGCGCCTCGGAGTGCGCGTGCAGCGCGTCGATCGGCTTGCCCGCGATGCCGAGGTGCGAGAGCAGCGCGCGCGTGCGCCGCGTGTCCTCCGCCGCGACGCGCGCGACCGAGCGCAACGTGTCCACTGCCCGCGCCGTGATGTCGCCGAGGTTGCCGATCGGCGTGGCGACCACGAAGAGCTCCCCCGCGCTCACGGGCGCCGCCGCGTCGCCGGCAAAATCACCCCCCGACCTCGGCGGCGTCGCCCATCTCCGCCTTCAAGTAGTCGCGCAAGCGGCCCGTCAGGCGCTGCTCGAGCTGGCGCACGCGCTCGCGCGAGATCCCGAACTTGTCGCCGAGCTCCTGGAGCGTCAGCGGATCGTCGGCGATGAGGCGCTGGTCGAAGATCGCCAGCTCCTTGTCCTTGCCGAGCAGCTGCTCGCGGAAGCCGGCGAGCTTCTCCTTCAGGAGCGCCTGCAGCTCGCCGTCGGCCATGAGCACCTCGGGCGAGTCGGTCAGGCTCGGCATCATGTCGACCTTCGCGATCGAGCGGCCCTCGGCGTCGCCCACCGGCGCGTCGAGCGACTTTTCATTCGAGGCGAGGCGCACGTCCATCTCGGCGACGTCGCTCTCCGGCACGTTCAGCTGCTTGGCGATCTCGGCGTTGGTCGGGTCGATGCCCATCGCGACGAGCTCGGCGCGCTTCTTCCGCAGGTTGAAGAACAGCTTCCGCTGCGCCTGCGTCGTGCCGAGCTTCACGAGGCGCCAGTTGTTCAGGATGAACCGCAGGATGTACGCGCGGATCCACCACGCGGCGTACGACGACAGCTTCACGCCGCGGTACGGGTCGTAGCGCTTGACCGCCTGCATGAGGCCGATGTTGCCCTCTTGCACGAGGTCCATGATGTTCTTGTAGGCGCGCCGGTACTCGTACGCGATCTTGACGACGAGCCGCAGGTTGCTCGTGACGAGGCGCGCGGCGAGCTCGGCGTCCTGCGTCGTCAGGAACTTCACCGCCAGCTCGTGGGTCTGCTCGGGCGTCAGCAGCGGGTGCCGCTGCACCTCGCGAAGGTACGCCGACATCGCGTCGTAGCGCGCGATGCCGGCGCCGGACGACACGGGGGCGACCTCCGCGACCTCGACCTCGCCGACCTCTTCGACCTCCACGTCGTCGTCGCCGCTCGGGACGGGCTCGAGCGTGCCCGACAACTCGGCCGGCGCGTCGACCTCGGCGACGTGATCCTCGCCGGCGTCCTCGTCGCGCTCCTCGGGCTCGCGCTCGCCCTCGCCGTGCTCGCCGCCGCCCGGGGTTGCTGCCTCGTCGTGGGTCTCGTCGCGCGTGGGCGCGGTCTTCGCGGGGGTCTTGGGCTTCTTGGGGGCGCGGGGCAAGAGGTCTCCTGGGGCCGGAAACGCCGACGGCGGCGCCGGAGTGCGTACCACAAATAACAGATGACCGGACCCGCCCCTTCCGCGCGCCGGGGGAAACGCGCGCGGAGGGGGCGTCGCGCTCAAATGGTATAGGTGTTCAAGATCACTTCGATCGCCATGGAACGACCCCACCTCCGCCTGTCGGCGACCGATTTCGACGCGTTCCTCGACCGGGCCGGCCGGTCGCAAGCGCGGGGCGAGCTGCGGGCGCGGGCGCTCACGTGGGCGCGCGGCGTCGTCCTTCGCCTCGCGGAGCTGCAAATGGCGGTGGAGGCGAGCGCGACGTCGATCTCGCCGTCGGGCCTCCGCGTCTTTTTCTGGCGCGACCAGGGCGCGCGCGCCGACCTCGAGCGGCTCATCGACCACAAGAAGACGCTGGCCGCCGCGCTCGCCGGGCCGGCGAACGACCAGAAGCACGCGCTGCTCGCCCTGACGCTGGACGCCGCGCGCGTCGAGGTGAGCTTCGAAGTGCACCCCGCCGCGTGGGTCGACGCGCGCAACCTCCGCGCGCGCCTCGCGGAGCCCGAAGGCGTCCTCGAGCTCACCAGCGCGCTCGAGTCGCTGCCCGAGGAGTTCGCGATCGGCCTGGCTTCCGGCATGCTGCGGCGACCGGCGCAGGAGGCGCGCGCCGAGCAGATCCGCGAGCTCGTCGTACGGAGCGCCACCGATCAGACGCCGTTCTGGGTCGGATGGAGCGTCCCGCGCAACGTGGCGGTGCGGCACTCGGCGCAGCTCGACGACTTGCTCGAGGGCGCGATCGTCGCGCTCGGCCCGGTCTACAAAGTCGTGGCGTGGGCGCCGGACAACGATCTGCTCGTCGTCGGTCGCGAATGGGAGGCTCAGCGCGCCGCCCGCGAGCGCGCGCGCGAGGAGCGTGATCGCGACTGGCCGCGGCGAAAACGCGAGCCGCGCGGGAAGCAGGCGCAGGCGCCGTCCGAGCGCGAGGCGCGGCCCAGCAAGCGCGGACCCGAGCCCGTGCGCCGCGGCGACCTGCGCATCTCGACGTCGGCCACTCCCGGCCTCAAGCGACCGAAGATCGCCCGTCCCGCGCGCCCGTCGCTCCGCTCGATGGTCGCCCGCGGGTCGGTGATGGACGTCGACCCTACCGCCACAATCGGAAAGGGGTCGCGCGTTCAGGTTCTCTCCGGCCCGTTCGTCGGCCGCGAGGGGACGGTGCAGGAGCTCGACGGCAAGGGCTTCGCGAAGGTCCTCCTCGGCCTCCTGGCGACGCGCGTGCCGCTCTCGGATCTGGTCGCGGCGGGCGGGAAGAAGGCCCGCGCGCTCGCGAGCTCGCACCGCAAGCCCACGCTCCGGTCGTGAAGCGCGCGCGGCGTCGTCTTCGGGCGTGATTCCCGGCATCTCGGCGCAAATCGGGGGCGGCCGCGCATTGGCCGCGATGGACCTCGGCCTCGAAGCATCGTAGAGCATGCGCCGACGTGAACCCTGCCCAACTCCCGAGAACGCTCGGCGGCCAATTTCGCCGCCAGATGCCCGCCTATTTGAAGGGCGCGGCGGTGCTCGGGCTGTTCCAGCTCGCGATGAACCGCATCGATTGGGGGTCCAAATCCGCCATCGACGCGATCTTCGGCGCGCACCCCGACGAGGCCGCGCGCGCCGCGCTCATGATGCTGGGGCTCTCGGTCGTCGCCCTCTTCGCGCGCGTCGCGTCGCGCTGGTACATCTTCAACGCGGGGCGTGACGTCGAGTACGAGCTCCGCAAGGTCCTCCTGCAGCATCTGCACACGTTGGGCGCCGCGTTTTACCGGAAGATGAGCGCCGGCGAGATCATGAGTCGCCAGAGCGGCGACCTCCTCCAGGTAAGGCTCCTCTTCGGCTTCGGCATCCTCAACATCACGAACGTCGTCTTCGCGTTCGCGAGCGCGCTGCAGGTCATGCTGAAGATTTCGCCGAGCCTCACGCTCGCGTCCTTCGTCACGCTGCCGCTCCTCATCGGCGTGACGCGCTCGTTCTCCAAGGGCCTCTTCGCGCGCACGCGGCAGAACCAGGAGGCGCTCGGGCGCGTGAGCGACGTGCTGCAGAAGAACCTCGCCGGCGTCCGCGTCGTCCGCAGCTTCGCGCTCGAGACGCGCGAGATGTGGCGGTTCCAGCAGTCGAACAAGGACTACCTCGAGGCGAGCCTCGCGCTCGCGCGCCTGCGCGGCCTCATGGGGCCGATGGTCGGCGCGACGAGCGCGGTCGGCGTGCTCGTCTTCTTCTGGTACGGCGCGACGAAGCTCCTGAACGGCGACATCACCGCGGGCAGCTTCTTCGCGTTCTGGCTCGCGCTCGGGCGCATGACGTGGCCGATGGTCGCGCTCGGCTTCGCGCTGTCGATCATCCAGCGCGGCCGGGCCGGCTTCTCGCGCCTGAAAGAGATCCTCGACGCCGAGCCCGAGGTGAAGGACGGCCCGGAGCCCATGCCCGCGACGATGGAGGGGTCGGTCGCCGTCTCGCACCTGTCGTTCTCGCACGGCGCGCGCAAGGTGCTCGACGACGTGAGCTTCGAGGTCCCCAAAGGCCGCTCGCTCGCGATCCTCGGCCGCACCGGCTCCGGCAAATCGACGCTCGCGATGTGCCTCGCGCGCCTCTTGCCGACGCCGGCGGGCACCGTGTTCGTCGGCGGCCACGAGGTGTGCGCGATGCCGCTGTCGGCGGTGCGCAAGACGATCGGCTACGCGCAGCAGGACGCGTTCCTCTTCTCCACGACGGTGTCGCGCAACATCGGCTTCGCGCTCGAGAGCCCCGACAGCGACGAGGCGATGGCGCAGATCCGCGAGGCCGCCACCGAGGCGTCGGTCCTCGAAGAGGTGCTGTCGCTCCCCGAGCAGCTCGACACCGTGGTCGGCGAGCGCGGCGTGCAGCTCTCGGGCGGACAGAAGCAGCGCATCGCCCTGGCGCGCGCGCTGTCGTGGGAGCCGAAGATCCTCGTCCTGGACGATCCGCTCTCCGCCGTCGACGCGAAGACGGAGGCCGCGATCCTCGACGCGATCGAGCGCCAGACGAAGGAGCGCACGGTCATCCTCATCACCCACCGCGTCGCGGCCGCCGCGCGCTGCGACCGCGCGATCGTGCTCGATCACGGCAAGATCGTCGAGCGCGGGACGCACGACGAGCTGCTCCGCGCGGGCGGCATCTACGCCGCGTTCGCCGAGGAGCAGTCCGCCGAGAGCGCGCTCGAGGACATCGACGTGGACGATGGCGTCACGGCGCCGCCCGCGCCGAGCGTCGCCCCGCGGGCGGAGGCGCCGGCCGAATGAGCTCCGCGCCCGCACCGAAGAAGTCCGTGAAGAGGATGGAGACGCGCGGCGAGCAGAAGCTCCGCGCGTTCCACGAGGAGGACGTCCTCGTCCGTACATATGACGCGTCGCTTGCGCGGCGGCTCTTTCCGTTCATCCGTCCCCACGCGCGCTTCGTCGTCCTGTCGCTCGGCATGCTCCTGCTCGTCGCCGGCACCGGCCTCGTGCGTCCGGTGCTGATGGGCGACGTCGTCTCCAAGGCCGCGGCGCGTGACTCTCGGTCGCTCCTGTTCGACGGCGGCGCGCTCGCGGCGCTCGTCGTCTTCGCGCAGATCTTCGGCTTCGTGCAGATGTACACGATGCAAATCGCCGGCGCCCGCGCGATGGCGGACCTTCGCACCGCGGTCTTCGCGTTCCTGCAGCGCTTGCAGCTTCGGTACTACGATCGCACGCCCGTCGGGCGCCTCGTGACGCGCGCGACGAACGACGTCGACGCCGTCGGCGAGCTCTTCGCGTCGGGCGTGCTCAACGCCATCGGCGATCTCGTGAGCCTCGTGGGCATCGTCGTCATGATGCTCGTCCTCGACTGGAAGCTGTCGCTCATCGCGTTCGCGGCGATGCCGGTCGTCGGCCTCATCGTGAACTTCGTGCGCCGCCGTTCGCGCGAGGCGTTCCGCGACATCCGCACCAAGACGGCGCGCCTCAACGCGTTCCTGAACGAGCAGGTGAGCGGCATCGCGGTCGTCCAGGCGTACGCGCGCGAGGCCTCGATGGCCGCCGAGTTCGACGCGATCAACGACGCGTACCGCGACGCCAACAAGCGCTCGATCTTCTACGAGGCCATCCTCGACGCGGCGATCGAGATGGTGAGCACGGTCTGCATCGCCAGCATCCTCTGGTGGGCGGGCATCGAGAAGGTCGCCGGACACGCGCTCAGCTTCGCGCTCGTCGTCACGTTCACGCAGTACATCAAGCAGTTCTTCGAGCCCGTGAGCCTGCTCGCGCAGAGGTACACGATCCTCCAGAGCGCGATGAGCGGCGCCGAGCGCATCTTCAAGCTGCTCGACGAGCCCGAGGTCGATCCCGGGCCGGTCGCCGCAGAGGACGCCGCGCCGGAGGGGCCCGCGGACGAGGCGCTCGCGCTCGTGAGCGTCGACTTCGAGTACAAGCCCGACGTGCCCGTGCTTCGGGACGTGTCGCTCTCGGTCAAGCGAGGCGAGCGGGTCGCGCTCGTCGGCGCGACCGGGGCCGGCAAGACGACGGTGACCGCCCTCGCCTTGCGCCTCTACGAAGCCAAGCGCGGCACCGTCCGCGTGCTCGGCAAGGACGTGCGCGCCTACGACCGCCACGGCCTGCGCGAGAACTTCGCCGTCGTGCCGCAGGACGTGTTCCTGTTCACCGGCACCGTCCTGTCGAACGTCGCGATGAGCGATCCGAATCCCGATCGCGCGCGCGCCGAGCGGGCGCTCGCGCGGGTCGGCGCCCTCGAGCTCTTCCAGCGCCGCCCCGAGGGTCTCGACGCCCCCGTCGACGAGCGCGGCGCGAACTTCAGCGCCGGCGAGCGGCAGCTCCTCGCGTTCGCGCGCGCGGTCTATCGCGACGCGCCGATCCTCATCCTCGACGAGGCGACGGCGAGCATCGACTCCGACACCGAGTCCCGCCTGCAGCAGGCGCTCGAGGCGGTGATGGAGGGGCGGACGTCGATCGTCATCGCCCACCGCCTCTCGACCATTCGCGCCGCCGACCGCATCGTCGTGTTCCACAAGGGGCGCGTCGTCGAGGAGGGCACCCACGAGGCCCTGCTCGAGAAGGGCGGCGTCTACGCGCGCCTCCACCGGCTGCAGTTCGCGCAGAAGCGGGTCAAGGCGCCGGAGCTCGTGGGCGAGGCCCGCGCGCGCAGCCCGAGCGCGTAGAGCCTGTAGAGCCTGTAGAGCGCGTAGAGCCCAGAAGAAGCCGACAGCAACGCGCGAGAAGCTTGGGTTCAAAGCGTGCGGGCTCCGGGTATACTGGCCTCGCATGGGCATCGCGGTCGGGATCGATCTGGGGACGACCAACACGGTCGTGGCCTGCGTGCGTGACGGCGTGGCGATGACGCTCGCCGACACCGACGGCACCAAGCTGATCCCGTCGGTCGTCGCCTTCCACCCGAACGGCACGGTGCAGGTCGGCTGGCCGGCGCTCGAACGTCGCATCATCGATCCGGAGAACACCGTCTACTCGGTCAAGCGCCTCATCGGCCGCAGCTTCCAAAGCCCGGAGGTGCAGTCACAGCGCGCGCGCTTTCCGTTCAAGGTCGTCGAGGGGCCCAAGTCGGCGACGCACGTGGAGACGCGCGCGGAGACGTATGCGCTGCCCGAAATCAGCGCCTTCGTGCTGCGGCGCGCGAAGGCGGTGGCCGAGGCGGCGCTCGGCGAGCCGGTCGACGCTGCGGTCATCACGGTGCCGGCGAACTTCGACGATCCGCAGCGCGCGTCCACCAAGATGGCCGGTAAGCTGGCGGGGCTCGAGGTGCTGCGCATCTTGAACGAGCCGACCGCCGCCGCGCTCGCGTACGGGCGCGCGCCGGACAAGAGCGAGCGCCTGTGCGTCTACGACCTCGGCGGCGGCACGTTCGACGTGACCTTGCTCGACGTGGCCAACGGCGTCTTCGAGGTGCTCTCGACCGCCGGCGACACGGCGCTCGGCGGCGACGACATCGACGCGATCATCGTCGATCGCATGGCCAACATGGCCATGCGGTCGCTCAACGTCGACCCGCGCAGCAACCCCAACGCCGTCGCCCGCATGCGCGTCGCGGCCGAGGCGCTCAAGAAGGAGCTCTCGTTCCGCGCCGAGGCGTCGATCGAGGTCACCGACATCGGCCGCGGCGAGGAGGGCATCCCGCTCACGCTCAAGTGCCGCATGTCGCGCGAGGATCTCGAACGGCTCGCCGGGCCGATCGTCGAGAAGACGTTGGCCGTCACGA
>JAYVXL010000814.1:0-3422 GCA_043785185.1 Myxococcales bacterium | reverse complement strand
GCTTGGGCGGGTAGAGGTGGACGGGATCGCCGTTCGGCGGCGCGAGCATGAGCGCGGGCGTGTTGAAGCCCGAGAGCGCGGGCGCGTAGAGCACCGTCGTCTTGTTCGCGACGTCGAGCCGCTGACCGAACGTGAGATCGATGGTTCGCTGCGTGTACGCGCAGTCGTCGATCGTCGCGAGCCTCGCCTCGCGCGTCTCGGGGATGTAATAGCCCTCGTAGCCGGTGACGCCGACGAGCGCGTCGGCGAGCGGCCTTAGGCCGGCCGCGTTCGGCGGCCCGTCGCGAAACAGCTTGCCGTACGTCTTGACGCCGGACGGGCACTTCGAAAAGTCCGCCTTCACGTCCGGCGCGGCCTCGCCCTTGACGTAGACCGTCCCCTCGACGCTGCCAGTCGGGCCCTTGTAGGGCGGCAAGCGATCGGCGCCCAGGAGCGCGGCGACGCTCGCGCTCGGGTAAGGCGTCGCGTTGACGGGCCCCGTCGCGGCCGCTTCGACGGCGACGTCCGCCGACGCGTCAGGGGATCGCGCGCCCGCGCCCGGCTCTTTGCAGTCCTGACAGCCGGCGAGCACGAGCGCCAGCCCGAGGGGGCCCACCGCCACGGTGCCGAGCGCGCGCAGCGTCATCCCGCGTCATCCCCCCAGCGAGGCCGCCTGCGCGGCGACGTCGAGCGAACGCGTCGGAAGGAGCCCGAGCGCGAGGACGAGCAGCGCGCTCACGAGGAGCGCCGCCGTCACGTACCCGGAGCGCATCGGCACGGCGACGGGCGCGCCCGCCGCCGGCTCGCGCATGTACATGTAGACGAGCACGCGCAGGTAGTAATACGCGCCGATGACGCTGTTCACGAACGCGATGAGCGTGAGCCACGTGAGCCCGCTCTCCATCGCCGCGCGGAACACGAACCACTTGCCGAAGAAGCCGGCGGTCGGCGGAATCCCCGCGAGCGACAGGAGGAAGATCGCGAACGCGAGCGCCGCCGCCGGGTGGCGCCGGCCGATTCCCGACAGGTCCTCGTAGCTGACCGCCTCGGCGCCGCGCCGGCCGCACAGGATGAGCGCGCCGAAGGCGCCCGCGGTCGAGACGGTGTACGTGAGGAGGTAGAAGAGGACGCTCGCCCCTGCGATCGTCTGCGAGCGCATCGTGGCGACGACGGCGACCAGGATGTAGCCGGCGTGCGCGATGCTCGAGTACGCGAGCATGCGCTTGACCGACTCCTGCCGCCCGGCGATGAGGTTCGCCACCGTCATCGTCAGGACCGCGACCCACGCGAGCACGGGCGGCCAGCCCGCCGCCCACGACATGCTGGACGGATCGCCGAACGCCGTGAGCAGCACGCGCAGCATCATCGCGAACGCGCCGCTCTTCACCGCGACGGCCATGAACGTGGTCGCCGGCGTCGGCGCACCCTCGTACGCGTCCGGGGTCCACATGTGGAACGGCACGGCGCTCACCTTGAAGACGAGCCCGGCCAGGATGAGCACGAGCCCCACGACCACCATCGGCTGGCGCGTCGCGCCGGCCTTCATCGCCGCGCCGATGCCGGCGAGGTCGGTGTGCCCCGTCGCGCCATAAATCAGCGTGAACCCGAACAGGAGCAGCGCCGCGGCGAACGAGCCGAGCAGGAAGTACTTGAGCGCGCCCTCCGCGCTCTTGGCCGACGCGCGCCGGAACGCCGTCAGCGCGTACGCGCCGATCGACATCGTCTCGAGGCCAATGAACAGCGTCAGCACGTCCCCTGCGGCGGCGAGCATCATCGCGCCGAACGTCGCGAAGAGGAGCAGCGAGTAGAACTCACCGCGATCGAGGTTGTGCTCGGGGAGGTACCCGCCCGCGAGGAGCGCCGCGAGGGCGCCGCCGAGGCAGAGGAGCGCGTCGAAGAAGAGCGAGAAGCGATCGACGACGAGCCACGGCGACAGCACCTCGAGGCCCTCGAGGTCGTCGAGGCCGAAGAGCCAAACCGCCATCGCGAAGACGCCGGCCGCCGCGAAGACGATGGTGGTGCCGAGCGCGAGGCCGCGGCTCCTCTTCGAGAAGGCCTCGGACAGCATCAGCGCCATGGCGCCGAACGCGATGATGAGGAGAGGGGAGATGGCGAACGTGAGGCTCATGGGGTTACTTTCCCCCCTGGTCTTGGCCGTCGCCGGGCTTGGCGGCGGCGGCGATCACCGGAGTCGCTTCGGCCTTGCGCGGCAAGAGCTTCAGCGGGCCCGAGTAGTAGCCGGGCGCGGGGTTGGCGCCGATGCGGCTCTCGAGGTCGGTCTGCACGCGCGCGCACGCCTGCTTCATCTGCGAGAGGAAGATGTTCGGGAACAGGCCGATGACGAACACCATCATGATGAGCGGCGCGACGGCGACGAGCTCGCGGCCGTTGATGTCGGGCAGGTATTTATTCTCCTTCTTGGTCACGGGGCCGAAGAACATCTTCTGCACGACGCCCAGCATGTAGAGCGCGCCCAGGATGACGCCGATCGCCGCGCCGACGGCTTGGATGCCGTTGACGTGACCGAGCTTGGTCGAGACGAACGTGCCGGTGATGATCATGAACTCGCCGACGAAGCCGTTGGTGCCCGGCAGGCCGATGCTCGCGAGCGTGGCGACGACGAAGAGGGTCGCGTACACCGGCATCGACTTGGCGAGGCCGCCGAAGTCGTCGACGTGGCGCGTGTGGCGACGATCGTAGATCACCCCCACGAGGAGGAAGAGCGCGCCGGTCGACACTCCGTGGTTCACCATCTGTAGGACGGAGCCCTCGAGCGACGAGCTCGTGCACGCGAAGAGGCCGAGCATGACGTAGCCGAGGTGCGCGACGGACGAGTACGCCACGAGGCGCTTCACGTCGTCCTGCCGCCACGCGCACAGCGCGCCGTAGAGGATGCCGCCGAGCACCGCGATGCCGGCCACGGTCGCGGCCATGTCCGCGCTCGCCTCGGGGAAGAGCCCCATGCAGAAGCGCAGGTACCCGTACGTTCCCATCTTCAGCATGATGGCCGCCAGGATGATCGACCCGGCCGTCGGCGCCTCGGTGTGCGCGTCCGGCAGCCACGTGTGCACCGGGAACATCGGCACTTTGATGAAGAACGAGAACGCGAACGCCAGCCACAGCCAGAACTGCGGGCCGTTCGGCAGGATGTCCCCTTGCGGGTGCGACATCGGGAAGACCATGCGCTGCAGCTCGAAGTAGTCGAACGACGGCGTGCCGCCCGTGAGGCGCGCGTACTGGTAGGCGATGAAGAGGATCGCCGCGAGCATCAGCACGGAGCCGAGCATCGTGTAGAGGAAGAACTTGATCGACGCCTTGATCCGGTTGGTGCCGCCCCAGACGCCGATCATGACGTACATGGGAATGAGCATCAGCTCCCAGAACAGGTAGAACAGGAACAGATCCATCGCGACGAACGCGCCGAGCATCGCGCCCTGCAGGAG
>JAYVXL010000813.1:0-3424 GCA_043785185.1 Myxococcales bacterium | reverse complement strand
GAAAGAGCTTCGGCGTCCCCATCTCACAGCACCAGGCGATCCAGTTCATGCTCTCGGACATGGCGACGGAGCTCGACGCGGCGCGCCTGCTCACCTGGCGCGCGGCGACGATGAAAGACAAGAAAGTCCGCCACACGATGGAGTCCGCCGAGGCGAAGCTCTTCGCGAGCGAGGTCGCCACGAAGGTGGCGCACCGGGCCATCCAGATCCACGGCGGCTACGGCTACTCGACCGAGTTCCCCGTCGAACGCCACTACCGCGACGCGCGGATCACCGAGATTTACGAGGGGACGAGCGAGATCCAGCGCATCGTCATCGCCGCGAGCGTCCTCCGAGGCTGACGCGATGCGCGCGAAAAAGACGTGGCTCGCGGCCGCGGCGCTCGTCGCCGCGTGCGGCGGCGCCAAAGAAGACGTGAAGGCGAAGGAGCCGGAGGCGGTGGTCGTGGCGCGCGAGCCCGAGAAGCCGAAGCTCGCGATGGTGCAGGAGCTCGGATCGATCGACCCCGACCAGGTGCAGAAGACCTGGACGCGCCTCCGCACCGACTTCGACGCGTGCCGCAAGGGTGGCATGGAGCGCGTCGAGTACCTGCACGGCGACCTGAAATTTTTCATCCGCGTCGGCCCCGACGGCAAGACGAAGTGGACCTTCCTCGAGGACTCGACGATCGGCGATCGCGACACGGAAAAGTGCATGCTCGACGTCATCGCCGGCGCGGCCTGGCCCAAGCCCGACGGCGGCGACGCCGAGGTGCGCAACTCCTTCGGCTTCGACCCGGAGGGGCGCCCGCCCGCGGCGTGGCCGAGCGACAAGATCGCCGCGCTCCTCGGCAAGAACGACAAGGATCTGCGCCGCTGCAAGGGGCGCGAGAAGGCGACGTTCCACGTGACCGTCTACGTCGCGCCGAGCCACAAGGAGGCGGGCAAGCACGGCCTCGTTCAGGCGGTCGGCGTCTCGGTGGCGGCGAAGGACGCGTCCGAGAAGATCGAGTGCATCGTGAACGAGGTCAAAGGCTGGAAGATGCCGAGCCCCGGCAGCTGGGGCGCGAAAGTGGAATTCAGGATCTAAGCCGATGGACCTCTCCCTCACCGACACCCAGAAGCTCGTTCAAGACACCGCGCGCGACTTCGCCACACGGGTCATCGCGAAAGAGGCGCGCGCGATCGACGAAGAGGAGCGCTTTCCGCGCGAGATCCTGAAGGGGCTCGCCGAGCTCGGCCTCATGGCGGTCAACGTGCCCGAGGAGTACGGCGGCGCCGGCGCCGGCGTCGTCTCGTACGCGCTGGCGATGCAGGAGATCGCGCGCGCGTGCGCGTCGACGGCGGTGACGATGGCGGTCACGAACATGGTCGGCGAGGTCATCGCCGCGTTCGGGAGCGAGGCGCAGAAGAAGCACTGTTGCCCGAAGTTGGCGAGCGGCGAGTGGGTCGCCGGCGCGTTCGCGCTCTCCGAGCCGGGCTCCGGCAGCGACGCCGGCGCGATGATGACGACCGCGCGGAGGGACGGCGACCATTGGGTCATCGACGGCGCCAAGCAGTGGATCACGAGCGGCGCGCACGCCGGCGTCATGGTCGTGTGGGCGCGCACGGCGCCGCGCGACACGCACCCGGGCACGCGCGGCGTGTCGTGCTTCCTCGTCGAGGGCGGGACGCCGGGCCTCAAGGTCGGCCGCGCCGAGGACAAGATGGGCATTCGCGGCTCGAACACGGTGCCGCTCGTGTTCGACGGCTGCCGCGTCCCGGAGAGCGCGCTCTTCGGGCAGCCGAACGGCGGCTTCAAGATCGCGATGATGGCGCTCGACGGCGGGCGCATCGGCATCAGCGCGCAGGCGATCGGCATCGCGCGCGCCGCCCTCGCCGAGAGCGTCGCGTACGCGAAGGATCGCCGGCAGTTCGGGCGACCGATCGCCGACATGCAGGCCATCCAGTGGAAGTTGGCGGACATGCAGACGCAGATCGATGCGTCGAACCTCCTCTGCATGCGCGCCGCGTGGCTCAAGGAGAACGGGCGCACCTTCTCGAAGGAGGCGTCGATGAGCAAGGTCTACTCGACCGAGGCGGCCAACCGCGTCGCGAACATGGCCGTGCAGATCCACGGCGGCTACGGCTACATCCGCGAGTTCGCCGCCGAACGGCACCTGCGCGACGCGCGCGTCACGACGATCTACGAAGGCACGAGCGAGGTGCAGCGCATGGTCATCGCCCGCTCGCTGCTCGCGTAGATCATCCTCCCGCGCGCTCCCCCCAGATCAGAATTCGTTGAAACGGGTAATGGAAGGGGCGGCGCACCGGCAGCCTGCGCAAGAGCTCGGCGCGATAGGCGTCTTCGAACGTCGCGTAGAGCTCGGGCGAGAGGCGCGCACGGAACGCGGTCAGGACGGAGCCTTTGACCCACTCCACGACGTCCACGGGGCCGCCCAGCACGTGCCCGTAGACCTCGAGGCGGCAGCGCGCAGGGCGAAGCCCGATGTCGTAGAGAGCGATGGCGTACTCCTCGGGTGTCAGCACGTGGTTCGGCGGCGCGTAGCCGCCCAGCGCCGCGGCCCAGCGCGGGCTCTCGGCCATCTCGCGCGCGAGCGTGTGCGTCGGGTAGCCGTGGTTGGCCGGGACTTGAACGGCCAGCTGACCGCCTGGCCGCAGCCAGCCCGCCAGCCGCCCGAGGAGCGCGCGATGATCGGCGAGCCAGTGCAGCGACGCGTTCGCGAAGACGAGGTCGAGGCTTCCCGGCGCTGGCGAGAGCTGGGCGATGTCCGCGAGCTCGAAGCGGAGACCGCGCGCGGGCGCACGCGCGCGCGCGGCGTCCAGCATCGCGGGTGAGCTGTCGTAGCCGACGGTCTCCGCGCACCCGAGGCGCTCGTGCAGGACGCGCGTGAGGTCGCCGCTGCCGCACCCGAGGTCGACCGCCCGCATGCCCGGCCGCGGCGTGACGAGCGCGAGGAGATCGTAGAACGGCGCGCTGCGTTCATCGCGGAAGCGCTCGTATTGCGCGGGGTCCCAGGTCACGACCGCGCCGCGTCGCCAGAGAGGACGGACACCGAGATGCCCGGCTGGACGACCCGCGCCGCGCCGATTCGCTCGAGGTGCCCGAGGCCGGCGAGCACCGTCGCCTCGTCCCACGCGTCGCCGACGAGCTGCAAGCCGATGGGCCGCCCCTCGGCGTCGAGGCCGACCGGCGCGCTGCCAGCCGGCAGGCCGGTCAGGTTGCCGAGGAAGGCGAAGCGGCAGAGCGCCTCGAGGACGCGGGCGTCGAGCATTCCCGCGAAGTCGGTGTCCGAGACGCGCGGCGCCGTGCACGCGGTCGTGGGCAGCGCGAGCAGATCGACGTCGCCGAGCACCGTCGCGAGCTCGCGGCGGAGGCCGGCGCGAAGGCGCTGCGCGTCGAGGAGCTCCGGCGCGGTGACGGTGTCGAGCGTCGCGAAGGCGAT
>JAYVXL010000812.1:0-3430 GCA_043785185.1 Myxococcales bacterium | reverse complement strand
CGTGGACGCGCACGCGCCGCGGCACCGGCGCGAGGCGCGCGCCGTCGCACGCCTGGCACGTGACGCGCGGGCCCTCCTCCGCCAGCGCCGCGGGGCCGCCCTCCACGCCGGTCCCCTCGCACGCCGCGCACTGCCCCTGCTTCGTGTTGAACGAGAACCAGCGCGGGTCGAGCTCGGGCACGCCGGTGCCGCAGCGGCCACACGCGCGCGACGTCGAGAGGATCTCCTCCTTCGGTCCCGGCGCCGCCGTCGGCGCGCCGGACGCGATCCGAAGCGCTCCCTCTCCCCACGCGAGCGCCCGGTCGAACGCCGCGCGCTCGAGATCCTCCGGCGCGCCGTAGAACACGATGAGATCGATCGAGTGCTCCTTCGCCTTCGCGAGCCGCGGCGGCGGGTCGATCACAACGATGGCGCCGTCGACGCGCGCCGTCTTCACGCCGGCCCGCGACGCGTGCGTGAACACGTCGAGGTAGGTGCCCTTGCGCTCGCGGACCGCCGGCGCGTAGACGGTGATCTTGCCGCGCATCGCGAGGGCGCGCGCGAAGATGTCGTCCGGCGCGCTCGCGGTGACCTTCGCCTCGCACTTCGGGCAGAACTGCTCGCCGACCTTCGCGTAGAGCAGGCGCAGGTAGTGGGCGACCTCGGTGACCGTCGCCACGGTGGAGTTGGCGCCGCCGCGCGTCGTGCGCTGCTCGAGCGCGATCGACGGCGGGACGCCGGTGACGGCGTCGACGTCGGGGCGCGGCAAGGTCGGCAGGAACTGACGCGCGTACGGCGACAGCGTCTCCATGAACCGCCGCTGACCCTCGGCGAAGACGACGTCGAACGCGAGCGACGACTTGCCGGAGCCGCTCGGTCCGGTGACGACGGTGAGCTTGCCGTGGGGGATCTGCGTCGTCACCTCCTTCAGGTTGTGCTCTCGCGCGCGGGAGATGCGGATCGCGTCGTTCTCGAGGGCGCCGGGCGCGCGCGGCGGCTCCGGCACGAAGAGCGCCGCGGCGTGCGTGCGGAGGGCCACGCCCGTCTTCGTCGCGCCCTTCGCGATCGCCATCGGCGTCCCCGCGCCGACGACGCGCCCGCCGAGAGGCCCGCCGCCCGGCCCCAGATCGATGATCCAGTCGACCTCGCGGATCACGTCGAGATCGTGCTCGACGACGACGACGCTCGCGCCTTCTTTCGCCAGCTGGTGCAGCGCGCGCACGACGAACGCGGCGTCTTCGGCGTGCAGGCCCGCGCTCGGCTCGTCGATGACGAAGAGCGTGCCCTTGGCTTGACCCTCGAGCGCGCGCGCGAGCTTCAGGCGCTGCGCCTCGCCGCCCGACAGCATCGACAGCGGTTGGCCGAGCGGCAGGTACCCGAGGCCGACGCGGCTCACCGGCTCGAGCGCGCGGCGCAGCACGTAGTCGCGGCCGTCGAGATCGTCCAGCGGGTCGAGCTTGGCCAGCGCCTCGTCGATCGTGAGCGCGAGGACGTCCGCGACGGACAGGCCGCGGTGCTTCACGGCGAGGACCTCCGGCTTGAAGCGCTTGCCCTGGCAGACCGGGCAGAGGAGCGCGACGTCGGCGAGGAACTGCATCTCGACCGTCTCGTACCCCTCGCCGGAGCACGCCTCGCAGCGGCCCGACGCGCGATCGCCGGCGGCGCCGACGTTGAACGAGAAATGCGCGGGCATGAGCCCCTGGCGGATCGACGCGGGCTCCATCGAGAAGCGCGCGCGGATGCGGTCCCACGCCTTGGTGTACGTGGCCGGGTTGCCGCGCGCGGTGCGGCCGAGCGGCGACTGATCGACGAGGACGGCGCGCGCGAGCCCTTCCGCGCCCTCGAGCGCCTCGTGCTCGCCGGCGCGCGGGACGCTCGTGTCGCCGCGCGCGCGCGCGACGGCGCGGAAGAGGACGTCCTCGGCGAGCGTCGATTTGCCCGAGCCGCTCGGGCCGGTGATCGCGCACACGACGCCGAGCGGGATCTCGACGCGCGGCGCGTCCAGGTTGTTGGCGCGCACGCCGCGGAGGACGAGCGTGCCGGTGCGCGTGCGGGCCCTACGCGGCGCGCCGAGCGCACGGGCCCACGCGCGCCCCGTCGGCAAGTCCGCGCGCCCCTCGATCCCTGCGGGCGCGCCGTCGTAGAGGAGCCGGCCGCCGTGGCTCCCGGCGCCGGGGCCGAGCTCGAGGACGCGATCGCACGCGCGGACGATGCGCTCGTCGTGCTCGATGCACAGCACCGTGTTGCCGGCGCGCGAGAGCTCGCGCATCACGCCGGCGAGCGGCGGCACGTCGCTCGCGTGCAGGCCCGCCGTCGGCTCGTCCAAGACGAAGAGCGTGCCGGTGAGCGCGGCGCCGAGCGCCGTCGTGAGGCTCGCGCGCTGCGCTTCGCCGCCCGAGAGGGTGCGCGCCTGCCGATCGAGCGTCAGGTACCCGAGACCCACGCGCTCGAGGTAGCCGAGCCGGCTGCCGAGGGCCGCCTTCACGCGCGCGCCTTGGGGCGAGCGGAGCGCGAGTTCCGTGGCGCGCGCCCGCGCCTCGGAGACGGAGAGCGCGTGCCAGCCCGGGAGGTCGAGCGCGCCGACGCGGTACGAGCGCGCGACGCCGTTGAGCCGCCCGCCGCCGCACGCCTCGCACGGCGCGTACTCGCGGTAGCGCGCGAGGAAGACGCGCACGTGCATCTTGTACGTGCGCCCCTCGAGCCATTTGAACCACGCGCGCACGCCCGGGAATTTTCCGCCTTCCCACGCGCCGTCACCGTCCAAGACCCGCTTGCGGCTCGCCTCGGGGAGCGCCGCCCACGGCACGTCCATCGAGATCTTCTCGCGCCGGCAGAACTTCACGAGCGCGCCGCGCTCCCACTCGGCCGAGTTGCCGCCCCACGCCTTGATGGCGCCCTCTGCGAGCGTCTTGTTCCCGTCGGGGATCACCTTGTCCCAGTCGACGCGGATGATGCGCCCGAAACCCTTGCAGTCTGCACACGCCCCGAGCGGCGAGTTGTACGAGAAGAGGGCCGCGCGCGCCGGCTCGAACGCGCGCGCGCACGACGGGCAGACGAGCCCGCGCGCGATCGGCTTGGCCGCGCGGCTCGCGGCGGCCGCGTCCGCACCTTCGGCCGTCGCGCCATCGCCATCCGCAGAGCGCAGCTCGGCGCGACCGTCGCCGCGGTCCCACGCCGCCTCGATCGCCTGCTGTAGGCGCCGCGCGTCCTTTGCGCCGACGTGGACGCGGTCGACGACGACCTCGAGCCGCACGTCCGGCGCCGTCGCCTCGCTCGGCCGCACCTGGTCGATGTCGCGCAGCGTGCCGCCGACGAAGAGGCGCCGGTAGCCGTCCTTGGCGAGGCTGTCGCGGAGCTCGAGGAACGCCTCGGCGTCGTCGACGCGCACGGGGTACGTGACGAGGCAGCGCTCGCCCTCCCACGCCTTCACCGCGGACTTCGCGGCGTCGGC
>JAYVXL010000811.1:0-3435 GCA_043785185.1 Myxococcales bacterium | reverse complement strand
CGCCGCCGCCCGCCTCGGCGTGCGTGCCGAACAACATCCAGACGATCCTGAATCAGCAGTGCGTCAGCTGTCACGCGAACCCGCCCGTGGGCGGCTCGCTCAGCCCGCTGCTCAACCTCGCCGACCTCTTGGCGACGACGAAAGAGAACGCCGCAAAGAACGAGGCGCAGCTCTCCGCGCTCAAGCTGAAGGGCGCGGGCACGTCGATCATGCCGCCGGGCTCGAGCGCGGCGGCGAACTCGGCCGCCGCCGCGGCCTTCGACGCGTGGATCGCGAGCAACTACACGCTGGGGTGCGGCAGCGGCGGCGCGGACGCGGGGTCGCCGCCGCCGCCGCCGGCGAACATCTGGCAAGGCCAGCCCGGGTTCACCGCGGGCTCGGCGAGTCAGCCTGAGCACAGCGCCAACGACCCGCGCATCACGCGCGACTGCCTCGACTGCCACGGCGGCGGCGGTGCGCCGACGTGGTCGGCGGCCGGCCGCTTGTACGACGGCGCGGGCAACGGCGTCGCGGGCGCGCAGGTGCGCGTGGCCCAGGCGGACGGCAGCGGCGGCACGACGGTGTACACCGACGCGATCGGTCTGTTCTGGTTCCAGCCCGGCGCGTTCACCGCCGGCATGCACACCGGCGCACGCGACGCGGCGGTAACCAAGAACATGGCCAGCGCGCCCAGCTCGGGAAGGTGCAACTCGTGCCACGCGACCGGCGGCTCGACCGCGCGGATTCACCTGCCCTGAGCGTGGCGCTCGCGCCGTCGGCCTCGCTTTCGCTCAGCTCCGCGCGAGCAAGCCCCGCAGGCGCTCGGGCGCGAACTGGTACGTCCTGCTGCAGTAGTCGCACGTCGCGTCGATGACCTTTCCGTCGGCGATCATCGACTCGATGTCTTCGCGCGGCAACGTCGCCAGCGTCACGGCGAGGCGCGTCTCGTCGCACGTGCAGCCAAAGGACACGTCGTCTTTGCCGACGAGCGTGTAGGGCATGCCGTAGAGGAGCTCCTCGAGGAGGCGCTCGGGCTCGCCCTTGCCTTGCGCGAGCAGCGGCACGATGTCCTCGAAGTCTTTGAGCCGCTCGGTCATCACCATCAGAGGGCCCGACACGACCTCGGGCAGCAGCTGCACGAGGTAGCCGCCGGCCTCGAGGATGTCGCCGTCCGCGCCGACGTGGCAGCCGACCGCGATCATCGACACGACCTGCTCCGAGAGCTGCATGTACCGCATGAGCGCGGCCGAGACGCTGCCCTCCTCGGTGACTTGGACGACGCCTTGCTGCAGCGCGCCGTTGTGCAGCGTGCGCGCGACCTGCAGCACGCTCTTCGGGCCGAAGCGCAGGTCTGCGCCCGGCCGCATCTGCACGAGGCCGCGCGTGAGGCCGAGCGGGTGCGCGTCGGCGACGAGGCGCGCGGTCGCGTTGGGCTGGAGGATGAGCTGCACGCGCAGGTCCGGCGCCATGCTCTCGCGCACGAGGACCGACCCGGTCAGCAGATCCGCGAAGACGCGCGCGACCTCCCCTTGGGCGGCCTGCGCCGCGACGGCCCCGCGCACCATCTCGGTCGCGCGGATGGTGATGACCCGGAAGGCTCCGTCGTCGGTGATCGCGCGAAGGGCCGTGTCCGTCGTCATGGCTCTCGGGGGCTCTTATCGCAACCGCCCCGCCGATGGAAACGGTTGCGCGGAGGGGGGCCCTTTTGGCGCGCCCGCCCCGGCGAGGCTTGCGCGGCGCGTCAGGTTTACTTTGCGACGGAAGCTTGGTATGAGCCCGCCACTTCGTTGCCCGCCTCGAAGGGGCAAGGAAGCGAGGCGTGCTGAAGCGTCTTGCCCGGATGGGTAGGCGGCCAACCCCTCGAGATCACGGGCGAATCGCGTCGCCCTTCTCGGAGAGGTCCACAGATCATGAAGTCGTCTCTCAAAGCCGTGTGGGTCGCCCTCACGGCCATGTTGGTAACACTCCTCGCGAGCGGCACCGCGTTCGCCGAGCCGCACGGCGGCGAGGCGAACCTGATCGTCCCCGAGGCCCTCAAGACCATCACCCTCCAAGGCTACAACGGCCGCAACCTCCTCCTCATGGGGATCGGCGTGTCGCTGCTCGGCATGGTGTTCGGGCTCGTCATCTACAAGCAGCTGCAGAACGCCCCCGTGCACCGGTCGATGCTCGAGGTGAGCGAGCTCATTTACGAGACGTGCAAGACCTACCTGCAGACCCAGATGCGCTTCATCGCCATCTTGGAGGTCTTCATCGGCGCCGTCATCGTCATCTACTTCGGCTTCATCGAGAAGATGCCGTTCGACCGCGTCGCGATCATCCTCTTCTTCAGCCTCGTCGGCATCGCGGGCTCGTCGCTCGTCGCCTGGTTCGGCATTCGCATCAACACCTTCGCGAACTCGCGCACCGCGTTCGCGGCGCTCAAGGGCAAGCCGTACCCGGTCTACGCGATCCCGCTCAAGGCCGGCATGAGCATCGGCATGCTGCTCATCTCCGTCGAGCTGATCCTCATGCTCGGCATCCTCCTCTTCATCCCCGGCGAGTACGCCGGCCCGTGCTTCATCGGCTTCGCGATCGGCGAGTCGCTCGGCGCCTCGGCGCTCCGCATCGCGGGCGGCATCTTCACGAAGATCGCCGACATCGGCTCGGATCTCATGAAGATCGTCTTCAAGATCAAGGAAGACGACGCGCGTAACCCCGGCGTCATCGCCGACTGCACCGGCGACAACGCGGGCGACTCGGTCGGCCCCAGCGCCGACGGCTTCGAGACCTACGGCGTCACCGGCGTCGCGCTGATCAGCTTCATCCTCCTCGCCGTCCGCGACCCGCACGTCCAGGTCCAGCTGCTGGTCTGGATCTTCGCCATGCGCATCATGATGGTGGTCACCTCGGTTGCCTCGTACCTGGTCAACGAGGCCATCGCCAAGGGCCGCTACGGCGCCGCCGATCAGATGAACTTCGAGGCGCCGCTCACCTTCCTGGTGTGGCTCACCTCGCTGGTCTCGGTGGTGGTCACCTTCGTGGTCTCGCGCCTGCTCATCCCCGAGCTCGGCGGCGACACCACCATGTGGTGGAAGCTCTCGCTGATCATCACCGCCGGGACGCTCGCCGGCGCCATCATCCCCGAGGTGGTCAAGGTCTTCACCTCGACCAGCTCGGCGCACGTCAAGGAAGTGGTCACCGCCTCGCGGGAGGGCGGCGCGTCCTTGAACGTGCTCGCCGGCCTCACCGCCGGAAACTTCAGCGCCTACTGGCTGGGCCTCGTCATCGTGGTGCTGATGGGCACCGGCTACTGGGTCTCGGGCTACGGCCTCGGCCAGATGATGCTGGCGCCCGCCGTCTTCGCCTTCGGCCTGGTCGCCTTCGGCTTCCTCGGCATGGGCCCGGTCACCATCGCCGTCGACTCGTACGGCCCGGTCACGGACAACGCCCAGTCGGTCTACGAGCTCTCCTGCA
>JAYVXL010000810.1:0-3436 GCA_043785185.1 Myxococcales bacterium | reverse complement strand
CCAAGCCGCTCCGGATGCCGACGGATTTGACGTTCGTGAACCGTCTGCAGTGGGGGCTCGCGAGCGTCCTCGCGGGGCTCGGCGCGGAGGCGAACTGGCGTAGGATCACCGAGCCGTGGCTGCGCCCGCCCACATCCCCGACTCGCCTCGTCTGAGCCGCGACGCCGCGCGCTCGCACGGCGCGGCCGGTGCCCGCGGTGAGGAGAACGCGCTCGTGCACGCGGACAACTTGCGCGCGATGCGTGCGCTCGCGCGCGAGATGCCCGGGCGGTTCCAGTGCTGCTACCTCGACCCGCCGTTCAACTCGGGCCGCGCGTTCGCCGAGTACGACGACCGGCGCACGCGCGCGGAGTGGCTGGCGATGATGCGCGCGCGACTCGTCGCCTTGATCCCGCTCGTGGCCGACACCGGGGCGGTGTTCGTCGAGATCGACGACACCGAGCTCGGGCCGCTGCAGGTCTTGATGGACGACCTCTTCGGCGCGAAGAACCGCGTCGCGACGGTCACCATCGTCCGCTCGGCAGCCACGGGCCACAAGGCCATCAACCCGGGACCCGTGAACGTGGCCGACTACCTGCTCGTCTACGCGAAGGACCGCGCGCGGCTGCGGTACACGCCGCAGGTGCGCGCGCGGCGCGCGTACGACCCGGCGTACCGGACGTTCGTGCCCAACCTGTCGGCGCCGCGCGAGGAGTGGCGCTTCGAGCCGCTCGCGGGGCACGCGGCGCGCGCGCTCGGCTTCGCGACGCGGCGGGCGGCGACGGCGGCGCTCGGCGCGGACGGCTTCGTGCGCGAGATGGACCGGTTCGCCCTCGCGAACGCGGCGCACGTCGTCCGCTTCGCGCAGCCGCGCTACGAGGCGGTGAGCAAGGAGGCGCGCGCGCTCATCGACCGGTCGCGCGCCTCACCGTCGCGGGTGTTCGTCCTCGAGCGCGCGAAGCACAAACCGCTCATCTTGCGCGGCGGCAACCGGCTGCTCCGCCTCGCCGACAAGGTCCGCGAGATCGACGGCGCGCGCGTGCTCGTCGAGCCGCTCACGAATGTGTGGGACGACGTGCCTTTCCAGGGGATCGCCAAGGAGGGCGGCGTCGTCTTCTCGCGCAACAAGAAGCCCGAGCGCTTGCTCGCGCGCGTGCTCGCGATGGTGACGGCGCCGGGAGATTGGGTGCTCGATCCGTTCCTCGGCAGCGGCACGACGGCGGCGGTCGCCCACAAGATGGGTCGGCGGTGGGTCGGGATCGAGCAGGGCGAGCAGCTCGATTCGCTGTGCCTGCCGCGCCTGCGCCGGGTCGTCGACGGCGTCGACCCGACGGGCGTGACGCGCGCGAGCGGGTGGACGGGCGGCGGAGGGTTCGGCGTCTATGTCTAGCGGGTGGGCGCGGCGAGACGCGCGTGCGCTCGGCTTCGCGGCCCTCCTCGCGGCGTGCGCGCGCCACGAGCCGCCGCCACCGACGGCGCCGAGCGCGTCCGCTGCGGCGGTGGCGGACGCCGCGAGCGCCGCGAGCGACGCGGGCGACCCCCCGGAGGGCGGGGACGTCGAGGCGAGCGCGGCGCTCCCGTGGGCCGAGGCCGTTCGCCAGGAGCGATGGGACGACGCGTGGCGCGCGCTCGAGGCGCTCGGCGATGCGGACAAGGACCTCCCCGAGACGCGCTACGCGCGGGCGCGCGTGGCGCTCGCGCGCGGCGACGCCGCCAAGGCGCTCGAGCTCTTGGACGGGCTCGAGGCGCGGGTGCCGCTCCTCTCCGACGACGTCGCGCGCTTTCGAGCCGAGGCGCGGCTCGTCGCCGGGCCGGTCGACGCGGCCGGCGAGTACTTCGCGGCGCGCACCTCCGCGACGGCGCAGCTCAAGGCGGCGCGCGCGTTCGCGCGGGCCAAAGACGCGCGCGCGCGGGTGGCCGCCGATCGCGTGATCTTGCACGACAAGCGGACGCGCGCGCAGGAGGCGGAGGCGCGCGCGATACGCGCGTCGCTCGGGGGCGTCGATGCCGCGGTGGCCGCCGACGCGCGCTGGATCCACGTACGCGCGCCGGACACCGCGTGGGACAAGGACGCGGAGGCGACCCTCACGCGCACCGACCCGGCGCACCCGCTCACCGCGGACGAGTGGATGACGCGCGCGCGCGTCCTCGCCGACGCCGGACGCGCGGGGGACTCGCTCCTTTCGATCGAGCGCGCGGGCGGCGCGCCGGGCAAGGTGCCGTCGGGTCTGGATCGCTTGCGCGCCCGCGCCGACGCGCTCTTCAAGGCCAAAAACCGCTACCCCGAGGCGGCGGCGGCGTACAACCAGGCCGCGCAGCAAGGCGGCCCGCACGCCGCGGAGGACGCGTTCATGGCCGCGCGCGCGCTCGCACGCGCCGACAAAGACGACGAGGCGATCCGCGACTACGAGTCCGTCGAGCGGAGATTCCCGCGGACGACGTGGGCGGACCAGTCGGCGTTCCACGCGGCGCGCCTGCACTTCCTCCACGCGCGCTGGCGCGACGCCGCGGCGGGCTTCGAGGGCTACTTGAAGCACTACGCCGCGGGCGCCGAGCGCAAGGACGCGACGCGCAGCCTCGCGGTGAGCCAGCTCTCGGCCGGCGAGCACAAGGTCGCGCGGCGCCTCTTCGGCCAGATCGCCGACGATGAAGACGGGCTCGGCGCCGCGCGCGCGGCGAACATGGAGGCGCTCGCGGCGCTCCGCGAGGGGGATCGCACGCACGCCGTCGCGCGATGGACGGAGGTGGCGCGCTCGCGCCCGCTCACCTGGCCGGCGCTCGTCGCGCGCGCGCGGCTCGCGCAGGCGGGCGCGCCGCTCCCGCCGACGATGCCGGGGGAGGACGACGCGTCGCCCGCGCCCGAGCCGCTGGCCGTGAAGCTCCCGCCGCCGGTCGACGTCCTGCACCGCGTCGGCCTCGACGCGGACGCCGAGGAGGCGCTCGCCGCGCGCGAGGCCGCCGTCACGCAAGGCGCCGGAGGGCGGGGCCTCGAGGCGCTCTGCGAGGCGTACGGAAAGCTCGGGCGCGCGCGCCGCCGCTACGCGATCGCGCTGCAAATCCCGGCCCCGCTGCTCGCGCGCGCGCCGACCGCGCGCACGCGCTGGGCCTGGGAGTGCGCGTTCCCGAGCCCGCACGAGGGCGTCGTCGCGGCGAGCGAGGCGAAGGAGAAGCTCCCGGACGCGCTCGTCTACGCGGTGATGCGCCAGGAGTCGAACTACGACCCCGACGCCGCCTCGGCGGCGCGCGCGGTCGGTCTCATGCAGCTCCTCCCCGAGACCGCGCGCACGGTCGCCGACGCCGCGCACGTTCCCCACGACGACGCGCGCCTCACGAGCCCGGCGCAGAGCGTGACCCTCGGCGCCCGCTACCTGGGCGAGCTGCTCGAAAAATTCCACGGCGCCGTCCCGCTCGCCGTCGGCGCCTACAACGGCGGCCCCGACGCGATCGCGCGGTGGCT
>JAYVXL010000809.1:0-3438 GCA_043785185.1 Myxococcales bacterium | reverse complement strand
GCTCGCGCTCGCCGGACTGGTCGCGCTCGCGCACGCGCCCGTGCTCGCGCCTTCGGCGCCGATCTCCGCGCCGCGGACGCGGCGAGCGCGATGGGGTGGGGTCGCCACGGCGCTGGGTGCAGCCGCGCTGGCCGCGGGCGCCGCGGCCGTGCTTGTCCTGTGGTGGTCGGCGGCGCGCGAGCCCCGGCCGCGCCCGGCGGCGCTCGCGAGCGACCCCGTCGCATCGACCGCGTCGACCCCGATCGTCGAGCGCAGCGCGCCCGCGAGCCCGCAGGCAGCGCCGGTCGACGCGGACGCCATGCTCGAGGACGTGATCGTTCCTCGGGCTTCCCAGGCGACCGACGTGGTCCCGGCGTCGTCCGAGGCGCCGCCGCGACCTCGGGCGACGGCGGCTCCTCTCCGCGGCGTCGCCGACAAGCCGCGCCTGAAGCCCGTCGCCATTCCGCTCCCCAGCAAGCCGCCGCCGAAGCTCATCGCCCGCAACCCCGGCTTCTAAAGGCACCTGAGTTGCAACGGCGGTTTTCGGAGGGTTCGTGATGGTGAGTCGTTTTTGCCGAGTCGTGGCGTGCATCCTTCCAAGTGTCGTGGCGTTCGCAGCATGCCGAATGGCGGGTCCCGAAGAGCTCATCGAGAGCGTTCCGAGTGGCCCGACTCGCCCGGACGCTTCTGCGCGGAGCGACGCGCCCGAGGAGCTGCCGACCGCCGCCCGTCTCTCGACGCGGACCTGCGACGCCATGCCGCACGCCGATCCGTCGGCGATGGTGGACGTGCCCGACGGCCCCTTCACCATGGGCTGCAACCCCGCCGTCGACGGAGAGTGCAAACCGGACGAGAGCCCCGGCCGCGTCGTCACGCTGAAGGCGTTTCGCATCGACGTGACGGAGGTGACGCAGGCGCAGTACTACGCCTGCGTCGCGTCCGGCGCGTGCCTTGCGCCGACGTGCGACTGGGACCCGTGCGGCGCGCGGGCGACGCACCCGGTGGTCTGCGTGAACCGCGCGGACGCGATCGCGTACTGCAAAAATCAGCAGAAACGCCTCCCCACGGAAGCGGAGTGGGAGAAGGCCGCGCGCGGCGCGACGGGCGCGAAGTTTCCTTGGGGCAACGATCCGATCGACTGCGTCCACGCGAACATCGCGGGTTGCGTGGGCGGAACGGAGCCCGTGGGCAGCCACCCCAAGGGCGCGAGCCCGTACGGCGCGCTCGATATGGCCGGCAACGTCGTCGAGTGGGTGAGCGACGTCTACAACCCGACGTACTACCGGACGTCTCCGGCCGCCGATCCGCCGGGCCCCACGCCCACGACGCCGGACGCCGCGTACGTCGGGCGTGGCGGCGGGTGGAACAGCACGAATGAGTGGCACCGCGCGAGCGCGCGCGACGACTACGAGGGGACGTACTTCAAGAAGACGTTCGGGATTCGCTGCGTGGCGGACATGCCTTCGCCCTCGTAGCGGCGCAGCGACGAGCATGGTGTGTGCAACGGAGGCGCCATGGAATCGCTCCGCGGAAGGGTCGTCTGCATCACCAGCGTGAAGGGAATCCACCCGCTCATCGCGCGCCATTTCGCCGCGCAAGGCGCACGCATCGTCATTTCGGCCCCCGACGTCGACGCGCTGGAGCGCCTGCACGGCGACTTGGTCAAAGAAGGGGTCGACGTCTTGGCGTTCCCTTGCGACGCCACGGACGAAGCGAGCGTTCGCGAGCTGGTGGAGATGGCGATGCTGTGGTGCGGTCGCGTCGACGCGCTGGTCGTCAACGGGTCGACCGACGAGGCGCTACGGAGCACCCTCGTCCACTCCCTCGGGTTGCCCCACGCGCCCTGAGCTCCCCACGCCTGGAGCACCCATTTTACCCGGGCGGCGCGCTCACGACTGCGGCGTGGAACTTCGACGCTGTGTGACACGAATGCGCCGCGCGGCCGCGCCGGCGGCGTGGCCTCGCAGGGTTGATGTCGGCGCGGTACGTGCAGGGCTGGGCTCAGGAGGTGAGGTCGTCATGCGGATCGCTCTGGTTGCGTCGGTCGCGTCCACTGTCCCCCCGCGGAGTCCCGGCGGCGTGGAAGGCTTCATCGCGGAGCTCGCGAAGATGCTCACGCGGCTCGGGCACACGGTCGTCGTGTACGCGTCCGGCGACTCGCGACCGGCCGGAACGCTGAATTGGTGCATCCCGCAGGCGACGCCGCGTCCGTCGCTCGAGAGTGATCTCCGGCACTTCGCGCACGCGTGGAGCGACATCACGTCACGGCCTGAGGCCTTCGACGTCGTCCACGTCCACCACCCGGCGGCGCTCGCGTTTCGCGGCAAGGCGACGGTGCCGACGGTCCTCACGGTGCACCAAGAGCCCGACGACTCGCTGCTCGAGCACTACTCCGCGTTCCCCGACGTCTGCTACGTCGCGATGAGCGATCACCAAGCCCTGGCGATGCGCGACACGCGTTTTCACGCCGTCGTTCCCGGCGGCGTCGACCCTGACGAGTATCCGCACGGCGAGGCGGCCGGCGCGTACTGCGCCTTCGTCGGGGCGCTCTCCGAAGAGGACGCACCGCACCTCGCGATCGACGGCGCCCGCCTCGCCGGGGTCCCGTTGAAGCTCGCCGCGAGCGAGCACTCGGCGCAGGCGGGCTACTTCGACCAGGAGATGCTGCATCGCCTCGACGCGGCGGGCAGCGCCGTCACCTGGCTCGGCAGCCTGTCGGGAACCGAGCGGCTCGCCCTCCTGCGCAACGCGCGGGCGCTCCTGGTTCCGTCCTCGTGCGACGACAGGTTCGCCGCGATCGAAGCGATGATGTCCGGCACGCCCGTCATCACGATGGCGCGCGGAGACGCCCTCGACGTGGTGGACGACGGAGTGACGGGGTTTCTGGTCGAAAACACGCGCGAGCTCGCCGCGCGGCTCCGCGAAATCGGCGACCTCGACCGCCGCCGCTGCCGCCAACGCGCCATCGAGCGCTGGAGCTCGCTGCGGACGGCGACCGAGTACGCGCAGCTCTACGAGAGCTTCTTCCTGTCGAGCCGGAAGGCGATCACCGCCCACGCGCCTCGCACGACGCCTCGCACGACGCCTCGCACGACGCTTCGCATGAAGCACCGCGACTTGTTCTCGCCGCTGTGGGTCGCCTAAGGCGCCACACCATCCGCGCGTACAGCGGAAACGCGGCTCAGCCCGCGTTTCCGCGAAGCGTCTTACCGGGCCGTCCCCGCGTCGAGCGCGCGGGTCGCGCCCGGCCTCCGACGCGCGGCGGACGGGGCGCGGGCTCCGGCTCGTGCGTGGGGTTGGGCGGAGAGTGAAGCGGCTCCCCCGGCGGATAGGTCGGCGGAACGTCGGGCATCGGCGGCGGCGGAATCGACGGCGGGCGCGGCGGCGTGGCAGGCGACGGCGCGGGGTTCGTGTTCGGCGACCAGGGATAAGGGGTGAGCGGGTTGGTCATGCCGCGAT
>JAYVXL010000808.1:0-3450 GCA_043785185.1 Myxococcales bacterium | reverse complement strand
GCGTCGCCGTGCGCACCGGTCACCACTGCACGCAACCGGTCATGGAGCACTTCGGCATCGACGCGACGGTGCGCGCGTCGCTCGGCATCTATACGACGGAAGAGGACCTCGACCGCCTCGCCGCTGCGCTGCGCGACGCGCGCGCGACCCTCGGGGCTCCATGACCGAGCGCGACGCCAAGACGCTGTACCAGGAGCTCATCGTCGACCACGGCAACGCGCCGCGCAACCATGGGCCGCTCCCCGGGGCGACGCACGAGGCGACGGCGAAGAACCCGCTCTGCGGCGATCGCGTCACCGTGCGCCTCCGCGTCGACGACGCCGGCGTCGTGCGCGAGGCGCGGTTCGAGGCGCGCGGGTGCATGATCGCGAAGGCGTCGGGCTCGCTCCTCACCGAGGCCGTGCTCGGCGCGACGGCCGAGGGCGCGCGCGCGCTCGGCCGAACGGTCGCGGAGCTCGTGGACGGCACCGGTGACGCCGACGCGGCCGCCGGCGCGCCGAGCGCCTCCGGCGCCCTTCGCGCGCTCGAGGGCGTGCGCGCGTTCCCCGCCCGCAAAGGGTGCGTCACCCTCGCCTGGCGCGCGCTGGACGCCGCGTTGGCGCGCCAATAGCCGTCACGCCTCGCTGGGCGCGCTCTTCCCGCCGGGACCGTGTAACGTCCCTCCCGTATGAAGCTACAAGGTGACTACGTGTTCGAGGCGTCGGTCGAAGAGGTCTGGAAGGCCCTCCTCGACCCCGTCGTTCTCGCGGCGGTCATGCCCGGCTGCGAGAAGCTCGACCTCGTCGACGGGCAGTACGTCGGCGAGCTGAACATCAAGGTCGGCCCCGTGCAGGGGAAATTCAGCGGCAAAGTCGACCTGAAGGACATCGTCGCGCCCACGAGCTACACGATGAACGTCGACGGCCGCGGCGCGCCGGGGTTCGTCAAGGCCACCGCCTCGGTGAAGCTCGAGAAGGTGGGCGACGAGCAGACGCGCCTCATCTACGACGCGGACGCGCAGGTCGGCGGCAAGATCGCGAGCGTCGGCCAGCGCCTGATCGAGGCGTCCTCCCGCGCGATCACCAAGCAGAGCCTCGACGGGCTGAACGAGAACATCAAGCTCCGCGCGGCCGCGTCGAAGGGGCAGAAGCAGGCCGAGCAGGCTGCCGCCGCCGAGTCCGCGAAGGCGGACCACGCTACGCCCGCGCCCGAGAAGGCGGCAGGAGCGAGCGAAGAGGCGGCGCACGCCGCGCCCGAGGAGACGCCGCCCGAGACACCGTCCGCTCCTCCACCGCCGCCCGTCGTCCTGAAGCGCGCCGACCCCAACGCGCTCGCGGCCGCCGTCGCCAAGGAAGTCACGAAGAGCCTTCTCCCATCGCCGCTCACGATCGCCCTTGGAATCGGGGTCGTCGTGGTCGTCATCTGGCTCCTCGCGCGCTGATCGTCGCGCCAAGAGACCAAGAGAAGAGAGACGCGAAGAGACGCAGCGCCGCCGCCTACGCTCCCTTGCGTGGCGGCGCGGCGTGACCGCGACGCCAGGCGATGAGCTCCGCGGCGATCGACGCCGCGAGCTCGTCGGGCAAGCGCGCGCCGATGTCGACGCCGACCGGCATGCGCACGCGCGCCACGTCCTCCTCGCCGAACCCCTTCGCCGCGAGACGATCGCGCGTGCGCTGCGCCTTTGCGCGGCTGCCGACGCCGCCGACGTACGCGAAGCCGCGGCGCAATCCCCACTCGACGGCCTGCTGATCGAGCGCGTGGTCGTGCGTCATCACCAAGAAGACGCTGCTCTTCGGGAACGCGGCGCCCACGTCGTCGTAGTCGCCGACTTCGCACTTCACGCCGGGGATGCGCCCTTCTTTGCCCCACGCGTCGCGCGCGTCGACGACGGTGACCGCGAAGCCGACCTTCGCGAGGACGGGCGCGAGCGCGGTCGCGACGTGGCCTCCGCCGACGACGAGGCACGGAACGAGCCCGGCGATCGGCTCGAGCATCGCGACGACGCGTCCGCCGCAGCACATGCCGAGCTCGGCGCCGAGCTTGAACGTGCGAAGCGTGTGCTCGCCCTCGCCGGACTTCGCCATCGCCGCGAGCGCCGCCAGGATCTCGCGCTCGACGGCGCCGCCGCCGACCGTGCCGACGCATGAACCGTCGGCGCCGACCCAGAGCTTCTGACCCGGCGTCGACGGCGCCGAGCCGTGGCGCTCCACGATCGTGGCCATCGCGCCGCCGATGCCGAGGCCGGTGCGCTCGGCGGCGACCGCGAGGACGCGCGCCGGCAGCGCGGGCTCGGGGACGAGCGCGTCCTCCGCGGGGAGGCGAGGCGCGAGATGCAGGTTCACAGGCTTGCCCATGATCGGGGACGACAGCTTAGCCGATCGCGTCAGTCGGCGCAGCGCGGCCACGGCGCCATGGCCGTGCGCAGCGGCGCGGCGACGGGCGTTACGTCGGGGAGCGCGCAGCCTTGGCCGAAGCAGATGGCGAGGATGGGGTGGAGCTCCATCCCGTTGGGGGCGACGCCGGGCTGCCCGTGGAGCGAGTCCATGTAGCCGATCCCGGTCAGCGAGAGCGTCCGGTGCCCCCAGCCGATGACCGACTGCCCGATCACGTCGACGACGGCCGCGCGCACCTCTGAGATCTGCGCGCGCCACGGGCTGGCGTCCGGCGTACAACCCGGCGGCGTCACCTCGGCGATCATCGTATGACCCGCGGCGTCGGCGAGGACCATGTGCACGTCGCCGTCCGGCGCGCGCTGGAACGAGCGGAGCGTCACGTCGCGCAGCGTGTACGTGCGCAGCTCGGCGGGCGCGATGCGCCGCATCCCCGGCGGGCGCTCTTCGTGCGGAATGGCGACGAGCTCGGCGATCGTCGTCGTCATGGGCGTCATCACCACGGCGCGGGCGTCGGGATCGGTGCCGACTTTCAACGGCCAGGTGCGGCTGTGGATGCAGACGGTGCATGCGGGCGCGAGGAGCGCGAGAACGGCGAGGCGCGATACGAGCGCCACGCGGCCGAGCGCGGGGGCGAGGACGGCGCGCGTCACGCCGCCCCCAGCGCACGCGCCAAGTCTTCGAGGCTGTCCAGATGGTGCACCGTGCGCAGCTCGTCCACGTGGGCGAGCATAGCCTTCACGCCGGCGGCGCGCGGCTCGAACCCCTCGTAGCGGAGCAGCGGATTGAGCCACACGAGGCGCCGGCAAGACTTGTGGAGTCGCTCGATCTCACGGGCGAGGAGCGCCGAATCGCCGCGCTCGAGGCCGTCGGTGATGAGCAGCACGATCGCGCCTTGCCCCAGCACGCGGCGCGACCATTGCTTGTTGAACGCGCGCACGCTCTCGCCGATGCGCGTGCCGCCGGCCCAGTCGGTGACCTCGCGCCCCACGGCGCCGAGCGCCTCGTCGACGTCGCGCTCCCGCAAGGCGCGCGTGACGTTGGTCAGGCGCGTACCGAAGACGAACGACGCGACGCGCGG
>JAYVXL010000807.1:0-11113 GCA_043785185.1 Myxococcales bacterium | reverse complement strand
CGAGCAGCTCGCGCCGTACGAGTACTACTTCGCGCAGGAGCACCTGCGGCAGGCGCGGGTCGAGGCGAGCGAGGCGAGCTACAGCGACGCGGCGGCGTACGCCGAGACGGCCGAGGAGTACGCGAGCAAAGCCATCGAGCTCTCGCAGAGCCGGCGGCAGCGCAAGGAGGCGCCGTGACGCGCCAAGGAGCTTCGCGCGCAGCCCTTTGGATGCTCGCGCTTGCGTGCGTGCTGCTCGGCGCGTGCGCGCAGGGCGCGGTCATGCGCGGGCAGATCGCCGGCCTGAACAGCGTCGTGCAGGAGGCCGAGAAGAACGGCGCATTGCGTTGCGCGCCGCGCGAGCTCGCGCTCGCGAAGGCCCACCTCCGCTTCGCGACGACGGATCTCGACCAGGGGCAAATGTCGCTCGCCGACGCGCACCTGCAGATCGCCGAGCCGAACGCCCACGCGGCGCGCAAGGTCAGCATCCCCGAGAAGTGCACCGACACCGTCGCCAAGGTCGGCGACCGCGACGGCGACGGCATCCTCGACGACGTCGACCAGTGCCCCGACCAGCCCGAGACGTACAACGGCTTCGAGGACGTCGACGGCTGCCCCGACGATCCGGACACCGACAGCGACAGGATCCCCGACTCGAAGGACCAGTGCGTCCTCGACCCCGAGGACATGGACGGCTACCTCGACGACGACGGATGCCCCGAGCCGGACAACGACGCCGACGGCATCCTCGACGCCAAGGACAAGTGCCCGAACCAGGCCGAGGACTTCGACGGCTTCCAGGACGACGACGGCTGCCCTGATCCCGACAACGACGGCGACACCGTGCTCGACGTCGACGACCAGTGCCCCAACACGCCCGGCGCGCCCGGCGGCGAGCGGCCCGGGTGCCCGAAGAAGAACAGCCTCGTCATCGTGACGGGCAAAGAGATCCGGATCACGCAGCAGATCCAGTTCGACTTCGACAAGGCGACGATCAAACCCGTCAGCTTCCCGATCCTGAACGAGGTCCGCGACGTCCTCCGCGACAACCCGAAGATCACGCTCGAGATCCAGGGCCACACCGACAACGTCGGCAACGCGGCGTACAACCAGAAGCTCTCGCAGTCGCGCGCCGACAGCGTGCGGGCGTTCCTCGTCTCCGGCGGCGTCGCGCCCGAGCGCATGACGTCCAAGGGCTACGGCATGAGCCAGCCGCTCGTGAAGAACGACACCGCGGCCAACCGGACCCTGAACCGCCGCGTCCAGTTCATCCGCACGGAGAACGGCCCCGCGAACCCGTAGGCGGCCCGAGGGTCCCGCGCGAACGGGCAGAAACCCGCTTTTCCCGGGGTACCGGAGGCCTGGGCTCCGCGATTTCGCTTTTCCGCCAAGCCGGGGCAATTTCGTTGTATTTGGCTCCCCGTGGAACGCTCCCTCTTCCGACTTGCGCCCCGCTTGGCTCTCCTCGTCGCCCTGGCGCTCGCCGCCTACGCGGCGCTCGCCCTCGCGGTGCCGCGCCGCGCGCACGCGCAGAACAAGGCCGTCGAGGCGCAAGCCAAGGCCTTGCAGAAGAAGGCGATGGATGAGGACTACCTCTCGACCGAGTTCGGGAAGGCGTCCGACAAGCTCCAGAAGGCGACCCAGCTCTGCGGCGCCGAAAAGTGCTCGGCGCCGCTTCGCGCGCAGCTGAAGCGCGACCTCGGCGTCGTCCTCATCGGCGGCAACATCAGCAAGGAAGACGCGATCAAGGCGTTCGCCGAGGCGATGGCGATCGACGCGGGCATTCAGCTCGACCCGGACCTCAAGACGAAGGACGTCGAGGAGGCCTGGGAGAAGGCGAAGAAGCAGGGCGGCGGCGGCGCGCCCCCGGGCCCCGCGCCGGCCGGCGACTTCACGCACACGCCCGTCGCGATGCAGCAGATTCGCACGCCCGTGCCGATTTACGTCGAGTACGGCGGCTCCGAGACGCTCGTAAAGGTGACGGCGAAGTACAAGGCGTTCGGGATGACGGAGTGGAAGTCCGCCGAGCTGAAGAAGCTCGGGAAGGGCTACGGCGGCGTCGTCCCGTGCCTCGACGTCATCCAGGGCGAGCTGCAGTACTACCTCCTCGGCTTCAACGATCAGAACGACCCGGTCGCCACCGGCGGCGATCGCAACCGGCCGTACAAGGTCGCCATCAAGAAGGACAAGGTCGAGGGCGACGCGCCGCGCCTGCCCGACCAGCCCGCGCCCACGCAGTGCGCCGACACCGGCGACTGCCCGCCGGACTTCCCCGGCTGCCACACCGGCAAGCCGGAGACGGCGACCGACGACAAAAAGGGCAAGGGCGAGGACGAGGACTGCGAAGAAGACGCGCAGTGCACGAGCGGCAAGTGCAAGAGCAACAAGTGCACGAAGCCCGAAGAAAAGTCCGGCTACAAGAAGCTCTGGATCGGTGTCAACGCCAGCATCGAAGGGACGCTCGTGGGCTCGGCGGACGACGTCTGCAAGCTCTCGCAGGACAAGGCGGCCTTGCCGCTCAACTCGGCCGGCTACTACTGCATCGACTCGGGCGGCAACGACTACCCCGATCGCAATGACCCGCAGGGCACGGTGAACCGGGCCATCCTGTCGGACGGCAAGACTGACAAGGTCTCCGGCGGCGGCACGCTCGGCAACGTTCGGTTGCTCGTGTCGGTCGAGTACGCGTTCAGCGCGAACGTGCTGGCCGGCGTCCGCGCGGGCCTCATCGTCCTCCGCTATCCCGGCGTGGCGGCGGCGAACGACGGCAAAGCGTCGCAGCTCGGCCCGGTGCACCTCGAGGCGCGCGGCACGTACGTCATCGGCAAGGACGCGCTCGCCAAGCAGGGCCTGTCGCCGTACGTCATGGTCGCCGCCGGCTACGGCGAGTTCAGCGGCAAGGTCGCCGTGTCCGTGCGCGACACCACGAAGCCCGGCACCACGCAGGTCGACGCGTGGGCCCTCGGCGGGCCCGTCTTCGGCGCGCTCGGCGGCGGCATCCGCTACGGCCTCTCGCCGCGCGCGGCGTTCGTCGGCGGCCTCCGCGTGAACCTCGCGTTCGGCAACGCGGGCGTGACGCCCTCGGTGGGACCCGAGGCGGGCATCCACTTCGGGTTCTGAATCGCATCCCAGAGTCGCTTCCGTGGGCGACGGCTCAGCGCCCGCGCTCGAGCCCGTCCATCGCCGCGCGAAGGCGCGCGACTCCCAGGACGACCTGCGCCTCTGGCACGCTCGTGTAGCAGAGGCGCGCGTGCGCCGCGTAGGCCTCGCCGCACGCGGCGCCGGGCGTGAGCATGACGCCTTCGTCGATCGCGCGCGTGAGGAGCGCCGTGATGGGGCGGCCCGCGAGCAGCTCGGTGAAGTCGAGGAAGAGGTACGTGCCGCCCTCGGCGAGCGAGAAGCGGACGCGCGCGTCCGAGAGCGCGGCGGCCGCAGCGTCGCGCGCGGAGCGGTAGATCCCGCGGGCGCGCGCGGCCCACTGCTCGTCGGCGAGCGCGGCGCGCGCGGCGTGCTGCATCGCGACGGGCACGTTGAAGACGGTGTGCACGCCCATCCGCATCGCGGGCACGACGAGCGCGGTCGGCGCGATGAAGAAGCCGACCCGCGCGCCGGCCAGCGCGCGGCTTTTGGAGAACGAGTGGAGCGTCACCGTGCGGCCCGCGGCGCCCGGCATCGTCGCCATCGGGACGTGCGGGGCGTCGAAGGCGACCTCCGCGTAGACCTCGTCGGCGAAGATCCAGAGATCGTGCTCCGCCGCGAAGCGCGCCACCTGGGCGAGGTGCGCCGCCGCGAGCACCTTGCCGTCGGGGTTATTGGGCGTGATGAGGTAGACCGCGCGCGTCTTCGGCGTGCGCGCCGCCTCGAGCAGCGCGGCCGCGTCGAGCGACGGCTCCGCGTAGAGGCGTGACGTGAACGGGACCTCCACCGAGCGGGCGCCGGCCTGGTGGAAGACGCCGGGCGCGAGCGGCCAGTACGGCGCGCAGACGAGCACGTCGTCGCCGGGGTCGAGGACGGCGCGGGCCGCGCAATAGAGCGCGTGCGTGGCGCCGGCGCCGACGAGGATGTCGTCCTCCGGGCCGACGGCGAAGCGCGCGCGCAGGGCGTCGCGGAGCTCGCGCGTGCCGGCCGTCGCGCCGTAGCGGTAGAGGCCGACGTGCTCGTCGACGTGGGCGAGCCGCGCCGCGTCGGGCGGCGGGAGGTACGTGTCGCCGATGTGCAGCGGGATGACGTCGCCCGCGCTCGGCCCTCGCGCCGCCAGGTGGCGCTCCAGCTCGGCGAAGACGCCGGCGCGCATGGCGCGCGCGGTCTCGGAGATTCGGCTCAAGGGACTCTTCTCTTCGTGCTCAGAGCAGGAACGAGACGCCGACGGACGCGGTGGGGAAGCCGAGGCGCATCGTGAGGGCGAAGCGCTCGGTGAAGTAGTAGCGGCCGCCGACGGCGAGGATGGGGTGAAGCACGCTCGCGCTCCCGAGCTCGAGCCCCAGGCCGGGCTCGCCGAAGACCGACCAGTGCGTCGATAGGAAGAAGTTCCACTGCATCACGATCGGGACGTCGAGCAGCGTCTGGTTGGAGAAGACCACGTCCGCGCCGATGCCCAGACCGACGTTGTTGTTGATCGAGCCGACGAAGCCGTTGTCGACGAGCACGAACGTGCCGCGTACGCCGGCGCCGAGCGAGCCGTCGCGGAAGCCGCGCGCGCCGTAGCCGACGAGCACGTGCGGCTCGGCCTCGATGCCGTAGCGTGGGTGGTCGCCGGGGTTGTTGATGATCGACTCTTCGGCCCCCGCCGCGCGGGGCCACCCCAGGGCGACCAGCGCGAGCAGTGCGGCGACGCGACGCTTCATGCGCCCACTCTACCGCCACCCGGCGCCAAAGAAACCGCGGCACGACCGCAGGCGGCCGTTTCGATGTAAAAAAGGAGCCCCCGCCGCTGGAGACCCCACGCCCATGAACCTCCGATTCGCCGCGCTCGCCGTCGCCTTTGCTCTTCCCGTCGCCGTCGCCGTCGTCGCCTGCGCCGACGCGCCGCCGCCCCCGCCGACGTCGGCGGCGCCCGCGCGCCCCTGCCCGGACTGCGGCAAGGGCGGAGCCTCGGCGGCCGACGCGTCGACGCCGCCGACCGCCGAGGAGGCGCGCGCGTTCCTCGAGGGCGTGGACGCCGAGCTGCGGCGCCTCTGGACCACGCGCGATCGCGCGAGCTGGGTGAACCAGAACTTCATCACCGACGACACCGAGCTGCTCGCCGCCCAGGCCGAGGAGGCGACGAGCGCCTACGTGTCGCGCGCCATCCTCGCGTCGCGCCGGTTCAAGGACGTCGCGCTCCCGCCGGACCTCGCGCGCCAGATGCTGCTCCTCCGCACCTCGCAGACGGTGCCCGCGCCGAGCGACGCCGCCGAGCGACGCGAGCTGGCGGAGATCCAGGCGTGGATGACGAGCACCTACGGCAAGGGCAAGTACTGCCCGAAGCGCCTGAACGGCAACTGCCTCACGCTCGACGAGCTGAGCAAGACGCTCGCGAAGAGCCGCAACTACGACGAGCTGCTCGAGGCGTGGACGGGCTGGCACGCGATCGCGCCGCCGATGAAGGACAAGTTCGCGCGGTACGCCGAGCTTGGAAACAAGGGGGCGCGCGAGATCGGCTACGCCGACATGGGCGAGCTCTGGCGCGCCGGCTACGACATGAGCGGCGCCGACTTCGAGGCGGACATCGAGCGCCTGTGGCAGGAGACGAAGCCCTTCTACGACGAGCTGCACTGCTACGCGCGCGCGAAGCTGCGCGGGAAGTACGGCAAGGACAAGATCGGCGATCGCGCGCCGATCCCGGCGCACCTGCTCGGCAACATGTGGGCGCAAGACTGGTCCAACGTCATGGATCTCGTGCAGCCGTACACCGGGCAGCCGAGCCTCGACGTGGGCAAAAAGCTCGTGGAGAAGAAGTACGACGCGCGCAAGATGGTCCGCCTCGGCGAAGCGTTCTTCGTGTCGCTCGGGATGGACAAGCTGCCCGACACGTTCTGGGACCGCTCGCTCTTCACGCGCCCGAAGGACCGCGACGTCGTCTGCCACGCGAGCGCGTGGGACCCGCAGTACGCCAACGACCTGCGCATCAAGATGTGCGTGCAGCCGACCGAAGAGGACCTCATCACGATCCACCACGAGCTCGGGCACGATTACTACTACCACGCGTATTACAAGGCCCCGATGCTCTTCCAGGGCGGCGCCAACGACGGCTTCCACGAGGGCATCGGCGACACGCTCGCGCTCAGCGTCACGCCTGCGTACTTGAAGAGCCTCGGCCTCATCGATCAGGTGCCGACGAGCGAGAAGGCGCTCCTCAACGAGCAGATGCGGCGCGCGCTCGGCAAGGTCGCGTTCCTGCCGTTCGGCCTCGTCATCGACAAGTGGCGGTGGGACGTGCTCGCCGGCAAGATCCCGAAGGAGCGCTACAACCAGGCGTGGTGGGCGCTGCGGACGAAGTACCAGGGCGTCTCGCCGCCGGTCGCGCGCACTGAGGCGGACTTCGACGCCGGCGCGAAGTACCACGTGCCGGCGAGCACGCCGTACATTCGCTACTTCCTCGCGGCGATCTTCCAGTTTCAGTTCCACCGCGCGCTCTGCAAAGCCGCGGGCTACACCGGGCCGCTCGACCGCTGCTCGATCTACGGCAACAAGGAGGCGGGCAAGCGCCTCATGGCGATGCTGGCGCTCGGCGCGAGCAAGCCGTGGCCCGAGGCGCTGGCGACGCTGAGCCCAGGGGAGACGAAGGCGGACGCGTCCGCGCTCCTCGAGTACTTCGCGCCGCTGCGCGCGTGGCTGAAGGAGCAGAACAAAGGCGAGTCCTGCGGCTGGTGACGCGCCCCGTCGCGCGGCGCGCGCGGAAAATTTCGCGTAAAACGCGCGAAAAAGCCGAAAGTTTGCGGCGAGGTCCCTCGACAAGAAGTGCGAAAGGGACACCACCACCATGAGCAACTCCACCCGCGCCACCGCGCTCTCCGTCTGCCTCGTCATCCTCGCGTCGATCCTCGGCGTCGCCTGCGTCGACCCGTCGGGTCAAGGTGCGACCTCGCCGACGACGATGCGCGCCCAAGACCGCGACTTGAGGTGACCTCCGCGGCCCCGCCGCTGCCCGAGTTGGGGTAGCGTACGCGCCGCATGGCGGGCCGGGCGTGGCGGATTCTTTGGGTCGGGCTCGGCGCGCTCGCCTTCGTCGCGATGGCGCTCGTCCACGCGGACCGCGTCAACACGGACCCGACCCGCCACGACCAAGACTCGTACCTCGCGTACGCCGCGCAGCAGAAGGAGTCGGGCTTCACCGCGACCGGCTCGCGGCGGCAGATGCCGATTTACCCGACGATCCAGGCGCTGTTCTACGCGCCCGAGGCGACGCCGGCGCAGCAGTTCGCTCGCGCCAAGCGCGTGAACATCGCGCTCTCGTTCGGCGTCGCCGCGCTGCTCGCGCTCGCGCTCGCGCGCCTGCTCCCGCGCGCCGAGGCGCGGAACCTCGCGCTGCTCGCGATATTTTTCGTGATCGCGTTCCGCGCGCCGTACGTGCAGGCCGAGGTGCTCGTCTACGCGATCCTGTTCGCGCAGTTCCTCGTCATGTGCCGGACGTGGAAGCGTCCGACGCTGCCGCTGGCGCTCGCGACGGGCGGCCTCACCGCGCTCGGCTTCCTCACGAAGGGGACGGCGCTCCTCGGCCTCTACTTGTTCATCACGCTGCTCGTGCTCCGCGAGGTGCTCCGGCTCGCGCGGCGCGGCTCGGTCGCCGTCGCGGCCCGCAACGTCGCGCTCGGCGGCGTCGCGTTCGCCACGTTCTTCGCCGGCGTCTGGCCGTACGCGAAGACGAGCAAGGCGATCTACGGCGCGTACCTCTACGACATGAGCACGCGCTACGTCATGTGGTGCGACTCATGGGAGCAGTACTGCGCGCTCAATCGCGCGTACGGCACCCACGACATGTGGAAGGCGAACCCGCCGCCGCAGATCCCGACGATGCGGAGCTTCTTCGCGACCCACGGCATCGCGGACATCGCGGGCCGCACGGCCTCGGGGCTCGCCGAGGTCGTCGGCAACTGCCTCATCTCGCACGGCTACGCGCTCTTCTTCGTGCTGCTGCTCGTGTTCGCGACGGCGCTCGTCGTCACGAACCCGGACCTGCGGCGCAAGGTGCTTCGACCGCGCGACGACGCGTGGGTCGGCGCGTTCGTGCTGCCCTACCTGACGCTTTACCTCCTCGTGTTCGGCTTCTACGGGCCGCTCGGGGCGGGGGAGCGCTTCAGCCTCGCGATGTTCCTCCCCGCGACGTACGCGGCGATGCGGGCGATCGCGCCGCACGCGACGGCCGAGCACACCGTTACGATCGGCACGGTGCGCGTCGACTGGGCGGGGTTTCAGTCGCTCGTCTTCGTCCTGCTCGTCGTCCAGATCGTCGTGTATTTCCCGCCGGCGATGGCGACGTTTTACGCGGGCGGATGACCGTCCGCGCCCGCGCCGCCTTCGCGGCGGGCGCGTTTCGTGCTTCGCTCCCCGCCATGCCGCGACCTCATGGCCTCGTTCTCCCGCTGATGCTCGCCTTCGCCGCGTGCGGGGGCAGCGTCGCCCCGAACCTAGGCGGCGGAAATGACGGCGGTCCTGGCGCCGCCGCTCCGAGCCCGAGGGGCGGCGCCTGCGGCCCCGGCCAGGCCTGCGTGGCGGGCGACTACTGCGACGTCGGCGCCGCGTGCGGCACGAGTGGCACATGCGCGGCGATGCCCAATGTCTGCACGGACATCGGGCAGCCGGTCTGCGGGTGCGACGGCCAGACGTACGGAAACCCGTGCTCCGCGGCCGGCAAAGGGGTCTCGGTCGCGCGGACGGGGGCGTGCCTTCCGCCGCCGCCGCCGCCGTCGGGCGGGCCGCTCTTCGCGTGCGGCAAGATCTTTTGCGAAGCGACCACGCAGTACTGCGAGCGAACCTACGGGGACGTCGGGCCGATCATGGTGAGCGACGCGTGCCGGCCGCTACCGCCGAGCTGCGCGCACACGTCGTCGTGCAGCTGCTTCCCGCCGTCGACGCCGTGCGCGAGCGCGGCGACGTGCAAGCAGATCCCCTCCGCGAAGGGGCCGGACTACGGCTTCGAGCTGACCTGCCCGGGAGGGTAGCGCGAAGGTCGCGGGCATGTAGACTGCACGCGTGACGATCCTCCTCGTCGGAAACCCGACCGCGCAGAGCGGCAAGAACGCCGCGCGAATCGACCAGGCGCGCGCCTTCCTCGCGGCGCGCGGCGTGCCGTGCGAGCTGCTCACGACGGAGCCCGCGGGCAAGACGATCGGCCTCGTGACGCGCGCCGTCGACGCCGGCGGTCACAGCGCCGTCGTGTACATGGGCGGCGACGGCACGTTCCGCGAGGTCGCGTCCGGCATCCTCGCGAGTGCGCGGCGCGACGAGATCGCGATGGGCATGCTGCCGACGGGGACGGCGAACGATCAGGGACGGAGCTTCGGCCTCGAGGCAGGGGAGGACGCGATCGAGCGGAACCTCGAGGTCGTCCTCGCGGGAAAAGAGACGCGCCTCGACGCCGGGCGCCTCGCGCGCGTGGGCCCGGATGGCGCGCGCCGCGAGGAGGCGCTGTTCTTCGACTCGGCGGGCTGGGGCATCAGCGCGCGCGTCCTGCACGCGCGCAACGAGGATCGCCGCGCGATCGAGCCGATCGAGCCTCTCAAGGCCATCTACCGCGACCAGCTCGTCTACGCCGGCGCGCTCGTCCGCGTGTTCCTCGAGTCGTATGTCACCGACGACACGTTCACCGTGGACGTCACCGCCGACGGCCGCGCGATGGAGATGGAAGGCGTGACCGACCTCATCGTGAATGGGACGCGCGTCTACGGCGGCGCGTGGGTGTTCGATCGCACGAGCGAGCACGACGACGGGCTCTTCGAGGTCGTGCCGTTCCGCGGCAAGCTCGACTGGACGAGCAAGGCCATCGTCGATCTCGACGGCAGCCCGCTCACCGAGGAGGCGCTCAACGCCGTCGGCATCGAGCACAGCCAGCCCTTCCGCGCGGCGAAGCTCGAGCTCCGCTTCTCGCCCGCGCCTGGCGGCGCGCCGCTCATGGGGCAGATCGACGGTGAGGAGTTGGCTGCGGATCCCGCCGAGACGGTCGTGATCGACGTCTGGAAGCAGGCGCTACGCCTCATCGTGCCCTAGCGCAGCCCTAGCGCGACGACGTCACCAGGGCAGCTCGCGACCCGAGTAATGCAGGAAGCGGCCGCTCGTCTTCATGTCGAGATCGCCCAGCCGCGCGAGGATGCCGCGCACGCTCTCGCTCGGCTCGATACCGTTGTGGCCCGTCATGTCCGTCTTGACCATGCCGGGGTGCACGAGGAGGACGGCGATCTTGCGCGGCGCAAGGTCGCGCGCGAGCGACACGCCTGCGATGTTCACCGCCGCCTTGCTCATGCGGTAACCGTAGAAGCCGCCCGAGCCGTTGTCGGCCGACGAGCCCATCAGGCTCGTGACGATGACGACCTTGCTCCCCTCGTGAAGTAGCGGCAGCGTCGCGGCGGTGACCCGGAGCGGCCCGAGCGAGTTGATCTCGAGCTGGCGGCGGAGCTTGTCGAAGTCGAGCGAGTCCAGGCTGTCGCGCTCGAGGACGCCGGCGTTGTTCACGAGCGCGTCCAGCTTCGTGCCGTCGAGGCGCTTCACGAGGCCGCGGACGCTGTCGTCGCTCGCGACGTCGACGCCCGCTTCCACCTGGACGCCGAGCGCGTCTAGCTCGGGGGAGCTCGTGCGGCACGCCGCGATGACGCGGTCGCCGCGTGCCTTGAGCTGACGGCAAAGCTCGAGGCCGATGCCGCGGTTCGCGCCAGTGACGAGGAGGGTCGACATGCGCGCGACGCTAGCACGGCGGCCGGGTCCTTCCGCGGGTTCAACGGCAGCGTAAAGTGTAAAGTGACACTTGACACTCCCCGGGCCTTCGCTATGACCGAGGTATGGCCCACCCGATCGGTAGATGGTTCACGCGCGTGGGGCGGGATCTGCGCTTCGCCGCCGGCCAGCGCACCCCGCCGTTCGCGCCGCGGTCGCCGCGCGAGGCCGCACCGCGGGCGCTGCCGACGCGCCGCCTCGTCGTGCGAGAGGTCACCCGCGAGACGGC
>JAYVXL010000806.1:0-11118 GCA_043785185.1 Myxococcales bacterium | reverse complement strand
CGCGACGGGGCAGGGCAAGCACATCAACGTCGACGTGATGATGCGCTTCCTCACGCCGAAGATGCGCGTGCCCGTCGCCCTCCTCGGCTGGGTCGCCGCGGCCGCGATGTGCCTCGCGGGCGCGTGGGGCTTCTTCGACCACGTCGCGATCCAGGGCTTCCACGTGAAGAAGGATGTCCCGTGCCCGCAGGATCCCGCGAAGCTCTGCGACCCCACGGTGTCCGAGGAGCTCGAGAAGATCGAGCACGACGTGGGTAACGACCTCTTCCTGATCGGTCGACAGATGTCGCTCGACCTCATGACCTTTCCCAAGGTGCTCGCGGGGGTGCGCTACGACCAGTACCTGCACCCCGCAGAGTGGAACGCGTGGATGGACGGGGCCGACTGGCGCGCGCACTTCAAGGACGAGGACGTCAAGGCGCAGATGCTCCCGACGGACATGCCCGAGCTCACCAAGATGCCGGCCGTCAACGTCCCGGGCGGCGGTGAGGACGCGCGGGGGCTCCTGACCAAGGACATCGACTTCATCTTCGTCTTTGGCCTCACGATGATCGCGCTGCGCTTCGTCTTGCGCTCGCTCCTCGTCCTCTCGGGTCACGTCATCGTCGATCCCGACGCCGCCCACGGCGAGGCGGAGGTCGCGGCGCTCCATGAGGCGCCTGTCGTGCTCGACGGCGCGAAGGAGGACTCCTGATGTCCGCCAGCACCGCGAGCGCGGAGGACGTGGCGAAGGCCGCGAAGGCCCGCAGAATCATCCTGGGGGCGACCGGCGGCCTCGTCGCCGTCACCGCGTGGTTCGGCGGCATCGTCGCCGCGCTCATCGTCGCGCTCGCGGTCTTGGGGACGCCCCTCTTCGCGATCCTGGGCGGCGCGAGCGAAATCCTCTGGTTTTTGAGCCCTGACGCGCACGACCACCACCTGCGCTTCATCGCGGCGAAGATCCTGGACGACCAGTTCGCCGGCTCGCCGATCCTCGTCACGATCCCGCTCTTCACGTTCGTCGGCTACGTCCTCGCCGAGAGCAAGACGCCCGAGCGGCTGGTGAAGGCATCGGACGCGCTCATCGGCTGGATGCCGGGAGGCCTCGCCATCGTATGCATCTTCGCGAGCGCCATCTTCACGCTCTTCACCGGCGGCAGCGGCGTCACCATCATCGCGATCGGCGGTCTCTTGTACCCCGCGCTCCGCCAGGCGGGCTACTCCGAGAAGTTCTCGCTCGGCATCGTCACGACCAGCGGCTCGGTGGGCCTGCTGCTCCCGTTGTCGCTCCCGCTGATGGTCTACTCGCTCGTCGCCGGCGTCGACATGATGCTCGCCTTCAGGGCGGTGCTCGCGCCGGGTCTCCTCGTCCTCGTGATGCTCTCGGCGTACGGCGTGTACGTCGGCATCAAGGAGAAGATCCCGCTCAAGAAGATCGACCCGATCAAGATGGCCAAGGGCGTCTGGATGATCAAATGGGAGCTCGGCATCGGCGCGCTCCTCGCCGTCGCGCTCTCGACGGGCCTCGCGCAGATCGACGAGGTCGCCGGCCTCGTCGCGCTCTACGCCGTCTTCATCGAGTTCTTCGTCTACAAGGATTTGTCGATCAAGAAGGACCTCGTCCGGATCGCGAAGAGCTCGATGAGCCTCGCCGGCGCCGTCATCCTCATCCTCGCGATGGCGAACGCGCTCATCAACTTCGTCATCCAGAAGAAGATCCCCGATCTGATCCTCGGCTACATGCTGGCGCGCGGGCTCGATCAGGCGTGGCAGTTTTTGATCGTGATGAACGTGTTCCTGCTCGTGCTGGGCATGGTCATGGACGGCTTCAGCGCGATCCTCGTGGCCGTTCCCCTCGTCCTGCCGTTCGCCGCGCACTTCGGGCTGGGGCCGTTCCACGTCGCGATCATGTTCATCCTGAACCTGGAGCTCGCGTTCTGCCTGCCGCCGCTCGGATTGAACCTGTTCATCTCGAGCTTCCGGTTCAATCGTCCGGTCGTGAGCTTGTACAAAGTCGTCCTTCCGTTCGCGGGCATCCTCACGATCGCGCTCTTGCTCGTGAGCTACATCCCCCGCATCAGCGACGTGCTCATCCTCGGCAAAATCCAGGCGCAGCGCGACGACGCGCTGGCCCGCGGGGTGCCGCCGCGAGAGGCGTGGTTGCTCGAGTGTGTGCAGCACGATCGACTGAACCCGCTGCCCTGCAACGCGGCGGACAAGCTGCAGTGGCCGGGCGGTATCGCCGCGGTCGCCGCCACGCCCGACCACCCGACGACGCCCGACGACGCGGGCGCCAAGATCGAGGACGAGGATGAGATCCTCCGTCAAATGATGGGCGGCGGCGGCGGCGGCGGCGGCCACGCAGACGCAGGCGCGAAGCCCGCGGCGGCCGACGGCGGCATGACGGGCGAAGAGAGCGAGGACGAGCTCCTCAAGATGATGGGCGCCGGCGGCGGCGCCAACGCGAAGAAACCCGACGGCGGCACCTGACGCGGCCGAGGCGGCCGAGGCGGGACAAGGCGCCGAGCCAGCCGGCTCGCCTGTAACAAATGAATCCTTGGTGTTACACGGACGAAACGCCTATCGTCCGGCGTAATGAAATACTCGACGTTTTCCATTCTCTTCGTGGCCGCGCTCGCGGTGGCGGGGATTGTCGCTGTGGGCTGCGGGTCGAACGACGCCGCGCCCAGCTGCACGACGGGGTCCACGCTCTGCGGCTCGCTGTGCGTGTCGACCAAGACCGACAACGCCAACTGCGGCGCGTGCGGAACGACCTGCGCCGCCGGCCAGGCGTGCGCCGCGGGCGTCTGCACGGCGGCCCCGGCTTCATGCCCAAGCGGCTCGACGCTCTGCGGCGCCACGTGCGTGTCGACCGCGAGCGACCAGGCGAACTGCGGCACCTGCGGTAACGCATGCGCCGCCGGCCAGGCGTGTCTCCGCGGCGTGTGCGCCGCGAACTGCGCGCCCGGCATGACCGTGTGCGGCACCGCGTGTACGAGCACGCAGACCGACAACGCCAACTGCGGCGGGTGCGGCACCAAGTGCGCCGCGGGCAAGCTGTGCAGCGCGGGCGCGTGCGCGACGACGTGCGCCGCCGGATACACGACGTGCGGCGACACCTGCGCGAACACGAAGAACGACGGCAGCAACTGCGGCGGGTGCGGCACCAAGTGCGCGGCCGGCAAGGTCTGCTCGAACGGCGCCTGCACTGCGGATTGCGCGACGGGCCTCACCGCGTGCGGCACCTCGTGCACGGACACCCAGAAGGATCCCGCGCACTGCGGCGACTGCAGCAACGCGTGCCCGGCGGACGAGCAGTGCGTCGCGGGCAGCTGCCAGTGCGGGTTCACGTCCGTCACCGCGGGCCGCCTGCAGTCGTGCGGCGTCAAGGCGGACAGCACGGTCGCGTGCACCGGCGGCTTCACCAACGCCTGTGACACGCGCGTCGCCGACGGTGGCGCGCCGCTGTGCAGCGGCAGCCAGGTCATGGCCGCCGTCCCCGGCTTCACCAACGTCGCCTCGTTCGACGCCGGCGACACGTACGGCTGCGCGCTCACGAAGGACGGCACGGTCTCGTGCTGGGGAGCCGCATTCAACGGCCGTCTCGGCGCCGGAGACCCGGCGGTGGCCTCGCTCGCCCCGGTGAAGGTCTTGGCCGCGGCGCTGCCCGCGGACGGCGGCGCGCCGACGTACCTCTCGGGCATCGCGCAGCTCAGCGTCGGCACGACGCACGCGTGCGCGCTCGACGGGAACGCCGACGTCTGGTGCTGGGGGAGTGGCCGGGCGGGGCAGCTCGGCACGGGCACCGCGGATTCGTCGGTCGCCCTCAAGCTCACGCTTCCGACGGGGCTCTCCGGCATCACGCAAATCGCCGCAGGCGAGCAGCACACGTGCGCGCTCGCAGCCGGCTCGGTCTGGTGCTGGGGCGCCAACAATATGGGGCAGCTCGGAAGCCCGGGCGCGCCGACGAACGTGCCGCGTCAAATCCCGACGTTCGGTACGGTCTCGTCGCTGAGCACCGAGACCTTCCACACGTGCGCCATCGTCAGCACGGACTCGTCGGTCTGGTGCTGGGGCGAGAACCGCTACGGCGAGAGCGGCGTCAACGGCGGCGGCAACATTTCGACGCCGACCCAGGTCCTCTACACGCCGCCGAGCACCGGCCCCGCCGACGGCGGGACCGACGCCGCAAGTGACGCGGCGACCGACGCCTCCGACGCCGGCAGCGGCGACGCGGGCGGGCCGGTGCCCTTCACGGCCGTGCAAGTCTCGGCGGGTGAGAACGAGACCTGCGCGCGCCGGGCCGACGGCTCGGTGTGGTGCTGGGGTCACAACCACCAGGGGCAGCTCGGCAGCGCGTCGCCGCGCAACAACGGGCCCTTTCCCACCCCGAGCCAGGTCGTGACCGCCGCGGGGACGCCGCTCGCCCTCGCGAAGAGCGTCACCGTCGGCCACAACCACGCGTGCGCGCTCGTCGGCAACGACAACCGCCCGTACTGCTGGGGCAACAACATCAAGTCCCAGTCGGGCATCGCGGCGGGGCGTAGCGACGTCGCCGCGCCGGTCTACCGCTGCGGCAACTGAGCACGTCTCCTACGCGACCGCGGGGCTCCGAGACGATCTCGGGGCCCCGCTCTTTTTTGTTCGGCTCAGCTGAACGCTGTCGCCGCGCTGGACGCCGCCGTGGAACCTGAGTTGGCGAGGAGAGACGTCGCCGCGGCTCACCTCGCGTCAGAGCTGAATGGTCTTCCACCCGCCGAGTCGGAACTTGACGCTCATCGTCACCGCCGCGAGCACCGAGTAGACGCACGCCGCCGTCCAAATGCCCATCAGGCCCATGCCCGCGTGGATGCCGAGGAAGCGCGCCGCGGGGACGAGGACGCCGAAGATCAGCACGAGCTGCGCGAGCGCGACGAAGCGCGTGTTGCCCGCGCCGAAGAGCGCCTCGCTCAGGATCATCGCGACGGCGATGATGGGCGTCACGATCCCCATCAGGCGCATGGGCGCCATCGTCACCTCGCGCACGGCGTCGGAGTGGCTGATGAAGTTGACGATGGGGCGGGTGAAGAGCACGCCCTCGCAGAGGCCGATCACGCCGAAGATCACGAGGCCGAGGCGCACGCTCGCCCAGCCGAACTTCGCCGCGTTCTCGGGCTGTCTGGCGCCGAGCGATTGGCTCACGAGCGTCGCGGTGGAGGTGCCGAACGCGATGCACGCGGTGAAGGTGAGCTTGAGAATGGCGACGATGTCCGTCGTCGCGGCGCTGTTGACGGCTTCGCTGCCCAGCTTGCGCGCCATCGCGTCGAGGTCCCCGACGATGCTGGAGAACAGGCCGAAGCCGAACATCATCACGCTCGTCGCGATCGCCGCCGGGACGCTGAGCTTCAGCAGGTCCCACGTCAGGCGCATCGAGAGGTTCGAGAGCTGCGCGGGGCGGTAGCGGTGCCGCTCACCCCAGCCGTAGATGAACATGATGAACAGGCCGATCCACGTCGCGAGGAACGCCGACAGGCCGGCCCCCGGCGCGCCGAGGCGTGGCGCGCCGAAGTGTCCGAAGATGAACGCGAAGCAGAAGAAGACGTTCACGACGTTCATCACGATGGCGGCGACGAGGTGCACGTGCGTCTTGCCGATGCCGTCGAAGAACGACTTGATGGCCTGCGTCATCGCCATCGACACGATGCCCATGAGGCGCCACTGCGAGTACTCGATCGCCGTGGCGCGGACCTCGGGCACCTTGATCATCGCGCCGAGCAGGCGCGGGATGGCGAAGGCGCCGAGGAACGAGGCGAGGATGCCCGCGATCAGGCAGAAAACCACGGCGTTCGCGAGCACCGCGCCCGCGGCCTTGTAGTCCCGCTCCGCGTACCGCCGCGCGGTGAGCGCCTGCGTGCCCACGCTGATGGCCGACAGCGACCCGCCGAACAGCCACACGATGATGAGCGACGGGAGGAGCGCCGCCTGACCGTTGCTCGACTCGCAGACGCCGCCGGCGGGGCAGGGGAGGTGCGAAAAGAAGATGACGTCGATCTCGTTGACCGCGCTCTGGGTGAGCATGGCGATCACGGTCGGGGTCGCGAGACGAAGGATGGAACGGTACGGCGTCCGGACGAGAACCCCGGTTTCTAGGTCTTTGACGTCTGCCGTAGCCAAGGCCCCGTTCACCTACCCCAAAACTTGAGGCTAGGAAACCTCGCCGAACTGCGGTTTAAGACCTAGGCCATGTCAAGCCTAGCTCGTCTGTCTCGAAACGCGGTTCTGTTCGCCATCCTCGCGCTCGTGGGGATGGTGATCGCGCTCGGCTGCGGTGGCCCGAAGTACCCGAGCTGCGACAACGACGACCACTGCAACGCCGAGGGGCTGCCCGCCGCGCACGGCCGCTTCTGCATCAACCACATCTGCCAGCAGTGCCGCAGCACGAAGGACTGCGAGGCGGGGCAGAGCTGCAACGCCGGCGCGTGCGAGGCCATCAAGGGCTACTGCGACGACAGCCACGCCTGCGAAGGCGGCGGCGACTGCGGGAAGGACCACCGCTGCGCGCCGGCGAAGGTGGCGTCGAAGCCGCCCGTCGAGTGCGACGACGAGCACGTCTGCAAGGGCGCCGGCGAGAAGTGCCAGAACGGCCACTGCGTCGCGCCGTCGGCCGGCGGGCCGGGGTGCACCGATTTCCCCGCGCCGAAGTTCGACTACGAGTCGCCGGCGCTGCGCCCCGAGTCGAAGGAGGTGCTGCAGCGCCTCGTCACCTGCATCACCAGCGGCACGCTCAAGGGGCGCCGGGTGCTGCTCACCGGGCACTGCGACGCGCGCGGCGAGTACGAGTTCAACATGGGCCTCGGCGCCGAGCGCGCGGAGGGCGTGAAGAACTTCCTCATCGGCCTCGGGCTGCCGGCGAGCGCGCTCAGCACCTCGTCGCGCGGCAAGCTCGACGCGAACGGAACGGACGAGGCCGGCTGGTCGAACGACCGCCGCGTCGACATCGAGGTCCGGTGATGCGAGCGGCCTCGCTGCCGGCGCTCGCGGCCGTCGCGGTCCTCGCCGCCGGCGCGAGCGGGTGCGGCGTGTTCGCCCAGCAGAAGGATTTCGACACGCTCCAGCAGAAAAATAGCCAGCTCGAGAAGAGCCTCGAGGAGGAGCGCGGGCAAACCGCGGCGCTGCGCACCGACCTCGACGCGACGCGCACGCGCCTCGACAACGCCCTCCGCGCGAACGCCGACAACGGGTCGGACTTGATGACGAGCAAGGCGCGCGTCAACGATCTCGCCGGCCGCGTGGACGAGCTCACCCACAACCTCGACGCCGTGGGCAAGGATCTCGCGGCGTCGCGGCGCGAGATCGACGCGCGGTTCGACGACTTGAAGCGCGCGCAGCCCGCCGCCCCGACGCCGCCCCCCGTCGCCATCCCGCCGGACAAGAAGGCGCACTTCTCGGCGATCGACGCCGCGACGGCGAAGAAGGACTGGGGCCTCGTCCGCACGCTCGGCCACGAGTACGCGGACCGCTACCCGACCGACGAGCAGACCGACGCCGCGCTCTACCTCATCGGCAGCGGCGATCTCGCCGACGGCCGGCCGTCGTCGGCGCTCGGCGAGTTCAACCGCATCCTCAAGCAGTTTCCGCGCTCGAACCTCCTCGACAAGACGCTGTTCGGGATGGGCGAGGCGTACCTCGTCCTGCACGACTGCGTGAACGCCAAGCTCGCGTTCGCGGCGTGCTTGTCGCGCTTCGGCAAGACGAAGGTCGGGCAGGACGCCAAGCAGCGCATCGCGCAGATCGACAAGCCGCCCGCGGGGATGTGCGCGCCGCCGTGAGCGGTTCGCGGCGGGCGCGCCCGCCGCCGCCATAGGTGCGTAGGAGCGTAGGCGCGTAGGAGCAGCCGGCCGGCTGACGTATCCTCGGGGCATGGGGCCGGCCGGGAGCGTCTTCGGCGTGTGCGAGGCGTGCCGCGCGCCGCGCGGCGAGCAGGACATGGTCTGCGCGCGCTGCGGGTACCATTTCAAGACGAAGCCGGTGCCGGCGTACCCGTCCGCGCAGCCTCCGCAGCGGCGCACCGACCCGCCGACGATCGCCGAGCTGCCGCTCACCTTTGCCGCGACGGCGACGACGCGTAACGGGCCGGCGCCGACCGAAGCGATGCCGGCGTTCCCGTTTCCGCCCGCGCCGCGTGCCGCGCCGAGCGGACCCGAGCTGCCGCCGCGCACGCTGCACAGTCCGAGCTCGCCGCCCGCCCTTCCGGCGCGGCCGGTCGTGCCCGTCGGAACGTGGAATCCGCCGCTCCCTCCGGCGCCGGCCCCGCCCTCGCCTCCGCGCGCCGGTCTCGCCGTGGCGCTCGTCGTCGTGACGCTCGCCGTCGTCGCCGTGGTGGCGCTGCTCGTCGTCGTGCGCCTCCTCGGCGGCGTCGGGCCGTAGCCGCCGCTCCGTGGGCTACCGGTGCGCGAGCTGCTTCTTGCCGCCGGGGTCCTGCGCGATCGGGCCGCCCAAGCGCGCGTGCATCGCGCGCGCCTCGCCGGCGTCGGGGTGAACCTGCAGCCACTCCTCGAGGACGGCGCGCGCCTCGGTCTTCTTGCCGCTCGCGTCGAGCACCGTGGCCAGGAAGATGCGCGGCTCGGCGGTGCCGTCGCGCAGCGACCAAACCTCTGCGGCGCGTCGCGCCTCGCGGAGCTCGCCGGCGCGGTACGCGGCGGTGGCCCAGCCCTTCAGCGCGCGCGCGTCGCTCATGTGGCCCTTGGCGCCGCGGCGCGCGTCGACGAGCTGCCGCTCGCGCTCGTTGCGAGACTCGCGCAGCTCGCGCGGCGTGGCCGCGTGCGCGGGCGGCGGCGATAGGGACGGGACCGCCGCGAGGGCCCCGGCGGGATCATTCGGCGCTGCCGCGCCCGTCGCCGGCGCGGCGCCTGGGTCGTTCGCGGCTGCGGGCTCCGCCGACGCGGCCGGCTGCGCGAGGCTTGGCGCCTGCGCCGTCGCCGGGTCCACTGCGCCCGCACCCGCGGTGGGCTCGTCCTCGAACGCCGTCACCACGCCGCCGGCGCGATGAACGATGCGCGTCGCGACGAAGCCGCCGAGGACCGCGACGACCACCGCCGCGAAGAGCCCGCGCTGCACCGCGCGCCGCGCCTTGGCCTTGCGCAAGGTGGGCGCCTCGAGCACGTCGCCCAGCGCTTCGCGCATCTCGGCCGCCGACGCGAAGCGGTCCCCCGGTGACTTGGACAGGGCGCGCATGACGAGCGCGTCGAGCTCCTTGGGCATCGCGCGCTCGGGGCAGCGGGCGGCGGGCGACTCGGGGATCTCGCGCAGCTGCTTGCCCATGACGACGACGCTCGAGCCGCCTTCGAACGGCGGCGCGCCCGTCAAGAGCTGGTAGAGCACGCAGCCGAGCGCGTAGAGATCGCAGCGGCCGTCGACCTGCTCACCGGCGACCTGCTCGGGCGCCATGTACTCGGGCGTGCCGAAGATCGCGAAGCCCTTCTGCCGCTTCTCCTTTGCGCCACCGGCGACGTCCGCGAGCGCCATCGCGACGCCGAAATCGAGCAGCTTCAGGCCGCCACCCTCGGTCAAGAACAGGTTCTGCGGCTTCAGATCGCGGTGCACGAGCCCGGCGCCGTGCGCCGCCTCGAGCGCGCGCGTCACCTCGACGCCGAGGCGCACCGCTTCGCGCCAGTCCATCCCGTGACGGTCCTTGATGTGCGCGTCGAGCGTCTCGCCCTGGAGCAGCTCCATCGCCAAGTACACGCGCCCGTCGTTCGATTTACCGAAGTCGTGCAGCGCGACGAGGTTCGGGTGCGACAGGCTCGCGACGGCGCGCGCCTCGCGGCGGAAGCGATCGATCGCGTCCTTGGCCGACGAGTTCGTCGGCGCGAGCACCTTGAGGGCGACCTTGCGCCCCAGCTCGACGTGCTCGGCCTCGTAGACGATGCCGCTCGCGCCCTCGCCGATCGTGCGGATCACTTTGTACGGCGTGCCGGGGACGGTGCCGGGCACCTCCTCTTTCATCTGGCTCGCCGCGCGCTCGATGACGCCGCTCGACGGCGGCGTGTGCGCGGGGGTCTCCTTGCGGAGGCTGCGCGCGTCCTTGAGGAGGCGGGCGAAATCGGCGCGCGAGCGGGCCGGCTCGTGCGGCCAGAGCGTCTTCATCAGGGCGGCGACGCGGCCGCGCACGCTGCGCTCGCCGTTCTTTCCCGCGTCGGCCTGCGCCATCACGCGCCCGAGGTCCGCGGCGGCGAGGGTGGCGCTCGCGTAGCGGTCCTCGGGCTCGTTGGCGGTGAGCTTCTGGATGATGTCGTCGACGTCGGAGGGGCAGCCGGTGATCTTCGCGAGCGGCGGCAGCTTGACCTTGCCGGCGGCGGCGTCCTCGAGGTGCTTCTGCGCGTCGCCGTTCAAGAAGCGGCGGCCGGCGACGAGCTCCCAGAGCATGACGCCGAGCGCGTACACGTCGATGCGCCCGTCGCCGACCTGCTGCCGCGCGACCTCGGGGGCGACGTAGCCGGGCTTCGCGAAGACGACGCCGGCGACGGTGTGGCAGCGGCGGTTGTGGCCGCGCGCGGTGCCGAAGTCGATCAGCTTCACCTCGCCGGCGAAGCCGACCATCACGTTCTGAGGGGAGAGATCGCGGTGCACGATGCCGAGCGGCGTCCCGTCGGAGCTCGACCGCTCGTGGACGTGCGCGAGCGCCATCGCCATCTCGATGGAGAGCGCCGCCGCGTCGGCCCAGCCGAAGCGCGCGCCCATCTGGATGGCGCGCTGCCGCACGTCGGCGAGCGAGCGCCCCTCGATGTACTCGATGACGGTGTACGGCTCGCCGCTGTCGTCGGTGGCGGCCTCGAGGACCTGCGCGACGCCGGGGTGGCAGAGCTGCGCCTGCACGCGCGCCTCGTCGAGGAAGCGCGCGAGGAACGAGCCGTCGTGGATGTGATCGCGCCGCACCGTCTTGACGATGCACGCGCGCTCGGCGCCTTCGATGCCGGTCGTCGCTGCGAGGTAGACGTCGCCCATGCCCCCGCGCGCCAGCAGCTTCAATAAGAAGAGGCGCCCGAAGACGCGGGGTAGGGTCTGGCCCTTGGCGGACGAAAAGCTGGACGGGGCAGCCTCACTCATGCCCCGACGGTGCCGTACTCCTGCAATTTCGGACAAGTTTCCGCCGTTCGTTCG
>JAYVXL010000805.1:0-3457 GCA_043785185.1 Myxococcales bacterium | reverse complement strand
GATCGTGAGCACGTGCCTCGCCGTCGGCGCGTTCTGGGAGCTGCTCGAGTGGTGGACGACGTTGATCGTCGCCGGCGACGTGGGCGTCGCGTTCATTGGCGCGCAGGGCGACCCGTGGGACACGCAGTGGGACATGTGCTTCGTGCTGATCGGCGCCGTCGTCGCGCTGCCGCTGCTCGGCAAGGCGCACGATCGCGGCCTCGAAGCGCTCTTCACGCGCGCGAAATATCCACGTCGGCGCGCGTGAGCGGGCCCCCTGGATCGCCGGCGCCGCGGGGGCTGTTTTCGCGAGGGCGCTCGCGAGCCGGGTCGCGCGCGGTCGCGATCCACCCTGGGAAAATCCAATGACTCTCGTGCCGGTGACTTGGCCCGGCTCCTGCTCCAAGGGGCATCCGCATGGCCGACCGCACCTTCACGCTCGACTGGCGCCTCCGCACCCGTAAGAACGAGACCGTCGTGCGCGCGAAGCTGGGGGCGCTCGACACCCCGCTCTCTTTTCGCAAGCGCGCCCCCGGCCCGGTTCGCATCGACGGCGCCGAGCTCGTCCCCTCGGCGCCCGCCTCGTGGCGCGCGGTCGAGGCGGTCGCGGCGGAGAGGGACCTCGACCGCGCGGAGCTCGCCTTCGGTTGAGTAACGCGCGGGCGAGCCGTTGCGGCGACGCTATCGGGTTGCGGGATCGCCCTCGCCGAGCTTGAATCGCGCGCCATGGCCTCGCGCGACGCATCGCTCCGTGCCCCATCCGCGCGGGCGAAGCGGCTGCTCTGGGCGCTTCCCGCGGTGGTCGCGGTGCTCGCGTTTTCGAGCGGCCTCGCGGGCGGCTTCGTGCAAGACGACCGACCGGCGATCCTCGAGAACGGCGCGGTGAACGGCGCGCTGCCTCTGGGCGCCCTGCTGACGCGCACGTTTTGGGGCACCCCGCTCGACTCCCCGCCGCCGGTGTGGCGGCCGCTCGCGTCGCTCGTCTTTCGCGTGGAGCTCTCCATCTTCGGGGCGTCGCCCCTCGCGTTTCATGTCGTGTCGCTCCTCTTCTACGTCGCCGCGCTGCACGTCGCCCAGCGACTGGCGCGGGTGTGGCTCGACGCGCGCGCCGCGTGCGCGGCGACGTGCGTGTTCGCGGCGATGCCCCTTCACGTGGAGAACGTGACGAGCGCCGTCGGGCAGGCGGATTTGCTCGGGCTCGGGCTCGGGCTCGGGGCGCTGCTCGTCCTGAGGCCGCTGCTCGAAGGGGGAACCGTCGCCTGGGCCCGCTTGGGGGCGGCGTCGGCGGCGTACGTGGCCGCCGTGCTGTGCAAGGAGAGCGCGGCGACGCTCCCGCTCGTCGTGATCGCGTTCGCGACGTTCGCGGCGTTGCCGGGCGACGCCGGCGCGCGGCGGTCGCGGTTCGTGACCCTCGGCACGTTCGCCGCCGTGGGCGCCGCCTACGTCGCGCTGCGCATGTCGCTCGTCCCCGCGACGCTCGACACGACGCGCGTGGCCGACGACGTCCTCGCCGGCGCGGGCCCGTGGTCGCGCGTGGTCTTCTCCGCGGAGCTCGTCGCCGGGTACGCGCGCCTCGTCGCTCTGCCGGTCGACTTATGCGTTGGCCGCAAATACGCCGAGGTGGCGCGGCCCCATGGCCTCGGCGTCGGCGCGCTGGTCGGCCTCGCGATCGTCGGCGTCGCGGCGTGGCGCACCGCCCTCAACGCGCGCCAAAGGCGCGCGCCGCTTCTGCTGGCGGCGGCGATCACCTGGCTCTTGTTCTCGTCCCTCTTTTTCAGCCCGCCCGAGGCGATGGCCGATCGCTTCATGCTCTACCCGACGTATTTCGTCGCCCTCGCCCTTGCCCGCGGTGTCCGGCGCGTCCCCATCGACGCGCGCCTCCTCGGCGTGATCGCGGGGGCGGTGGTGCTGACCGAGGCCGCGCTCGCGGCCGCCTATGCGCGGGCCTGGCGCACCGACGAGGCGCTCTTGGCGTCGGCGGTCGCGGCGTGCCCCGACTCGGTGCACGACCACTACCGGTTGGCGCGCCTTCTCGCCGCCGATGGCGACGCGGAGTCGGCGGTGTGGCACTTCGCCGTCGCGTCCCAAGGTCGAGGCGCGTTCCCGGAGCCCTGGCACCACCCGGCGGCGGCGGAGGAGGCGACGCTCTCGCCCGCCGAGCGCGTCCGGACGATGCACGCGCTGCTCCGCGTCGCCGCGCCCGAGGCGGTGTGGCGTGCCTGGCTCGCGGCGTCGCTCCGCGCGCAGGGGATGGAGAGCGAGGCTCGCGTCGTCGAGCGCCCGCGCCCGCGGTGACGGACGGTCCTGTTCGTCCGGGGCGCGGGCGGCGCGCGCGTGCCGCTACGACTCGACGCGCAGGCGCGTGAGCAGCGCGCGACCGTCCGCCGGGCGCGTCTCGTCGGGGCCGATGCACGCCGACGCGAGCGCGCGCCAGCGCGTGAGGGAAGGGTCGGCGATCGCGTCGAGCACGTCCTCGAGGAGCCGGCCGAAGCCGTAAACGTCGTCGCGCGGATCGCTCGCGCGCCCGCGCAGCCGCTCGGGCGAGACGTAGCCGACGCTGCCTTGCGGGCACGGCTCGCCGGCGCGGCGCGCGATGCCGAAGTCGGCGAGCAGCGGCGCGTCCGGCGCGAGGAGCAGCACGTTGGCCGGCTTCACGTCGTGGTGCACCCAGCCGCCGGCGTGCACGCGCGCGAGCGCAGCGGCGAGGGGCAGCGCCCAGCGCTCGATCGGGACGAGCGCGGCGGCGTCCTTGCCGCGCACGTGCTCGCGGATCGCGCCGAGCGGCGCCCACTCGAGCGCGAGCCAGCCGTGCGCGGGGTCGGCGTCGAACACGCGCACGACGCCGGGCCCGGCGAGCTCGGCGGCCACGCGCGCCTCGTGCGCGAGCTGCCCGCGGTCGCGATCGACGTGGTGATAGACCTTGAGCGCGACCTTGCGTCCGAGCTCGCGATCCTCCGCCTCGTACACGGCGCCGGCGCCGCCGCGCGCGACCTCGCGCAAGAGGAGGAACGGCGCGTCGGGCTCGCGCGTCACGACCGTCGCGCCCGTCTGCGCCTCGCGCCGCGCCTCGTCCTTGTAGCCGAGCGCCTCGCGCCAGCGGCGGTGACGCTCGCGGGCGCCGGGCTGATCGAGATCGCGAAGGAGCACGCGCTCGGTCAGCGCGAGCGCGGTCGGCACGTCGCCGCTCGCGCCGAGGAGGTCCGCGCGCAAGAGGAGCGCCGCCGAGCCTTGGCAGTGCGCGAGGAGGCCGAGCGCGCGCGCGGCCTCGCCGCGATCGACGAGCGCCGACGCGACCGCGACGGCGACAGGCTCGGGCAGCGGGCGCTCGCCGTGGCGCCGCGCGAGCTCGTGAACCGCGCGCCCCTCGTCCGCGCTCTGCCGGAGGACGCGGAGGCGCGCGAGCACCTCGTCGACGCTCGGCCCGGCTTGGTCGCCGACCTGGGCGAGGCGCGCGAGCTCCGCGGGCAGCGCGTCCGCG
>JAYVXL010000804.1:0-11123 GCA_043785185.1 Myxococcales bacterium | reverse complement strand
CGACACCGAGGACCTGCGCGCCCTCAAGCGGATTCTGTTACGGTTGGCGAACATCGAGACGATGGTGCTGAGCCAGGGCCACGGCGGCGGGAGCCCGGGCGTGCCGGCGGCGCTGCGCGGCGGGAAGGCCGCAGGCGCGCTGGCAGGCGCGGCAGGTGGCGCGGCGGCGGCCCAGCAGCCGATCAAAGACCGCGAGGTCGTCCAAACGGCCGCGGCCATCAAGAAAATCTTGCGGAGCGCGCGCGGTCGAGCGGTAATGAAGCGGAACGTGGAGAAGGTCGTGGCATACGCGGGCGGAGCTTCGTGAGCGCGGTCGCGACCAACGAGATCGCCGCCGCGAAGGAGCGCCTCGAGGACGTACGCCGCGAGGTGAGCCGAACGTACATCGGCTCGGGCAAGGCGCTCGAGATGATGCTCGCGTCGCTGCTCGCGCGCGGCCACGTCCTTCTCGAGGGCGTGCCCGGCGTCGCAAAGACGACGCTCGTAAAGGCATTCGCGACCGCGCTCGGCATGCTGAGCCGGCGCATCCAGTTCACGCCGGACTTGCTGCCGGCCGACATCACCGGCACCTACGTGCTGTCGCCCAAGGACGGCACGTTCACGCTGCGCGCCGGCCCGATCTTCGCGAACGTCGTCCTCGCCGACGAGATCAACCGCGCGCCCGCGAAGACGCAGTCGGCGCTCCTCGAGGCGATGCAGGAGCGGCAGGTCACGATCGAGGGCGACCGCTTCGAGCTGCCTCTGCCCTTCCTCGTCTTGGCGACGCAGAACCCGATCGACCTCGAGGGCACCTACCCGCTCCCCGAAGCCCAGATCGACCGCTTCCTCGTGCGCGTGCCGATGGGTTACCCCACCGCGCGCGAAGAAGCGCAGATGCTGAGGACGCACACGATCGAGGCGCCGCAGACGCGCGCGATCCTGAGCCCGAACGACGTCGTCAGCCTGCAGAGCATCGCCACGCGGATCTACGTCGAGGACGATCTGCACGACTACGCCGTCGCGATCACCACGTTCACCCGCGCGCACCCGCGCGTCGCGCTCGGCTGCAGCCCGCGCGCGTCGCTCGGGCTCATCAACGCGGGCAAGGCGTGGGCGCTCATCAACGGCCGTCCCTTCATGGTGCCCGACGACCTGCGCGCCGTGGCGATGCCGTGCCTCGCCCACCGCCTCGTCATGACGGCCGACGCCGAGAGCGACATGAAGGCGCGCGAGCACGTCATCGAGGAAGCGCTCGCGAAGGTGGGCTACCGCCGCGGCGTCCGCGCGGTTTGACGGGGCGCGGAGCTCGCGCGTGAACCCGTATGGCGGCTGGTCGGTGGCGCCGGGCGTGCTCGACCTTTACTTGACGCACTCGGCGCTCGCGTACCTCAACGCGATCGCGACGCCGCGCGTGACGATCGACGGCTACGTGCACGCGCGACCGTGGGGCCGCCACCTATTCGAGATGCCGCCCGGTCAGCACGACGTGTTCGTCACGTTCACGTACCTGTTCTTCGACGCCTGCCCCGCCCGGATGCTCGTGCCCATCTACCCCGGGCACACGACGTCGGTGATCTACGAGGCGCCGTACTTCCGCTTCATGAACGGCGCGATGCGCGTGCTGCGCACCGTGCCGAACGGGACGGGGGCGTAGCGCGAGGCGAGCAGCGTGACGCCGAGTTTGCTACCCTCGCCCGCGTGCAGCTCCACCCGACGCGCGCCACGTTCCACATCGCGCTGGCGGGCGCGGCGATGGTGGCGGTGGGGCTGGCCGCCCGCGTCGGACCGGTCGTCGCGTGGGGCGGCGCGATCGTCCTCGCGGTCGCCGTAGGGCGCGCGGCGGCGCTCGCGACGGTGACGCGCCTGCGGACCAGCGGCTTCGAGATGGTGTGGAACGCGTCGCGCCGCGTCGTGCGGTTGGCGCGCGACGGCGAGATCGTGCTCGAGGCGGAGCTGCGCAACCGCGGCGTCGACGACGCGCGCGGCGTCGGCCTGCGCGCCGTCAGCTCCAGCATGCTCGGCGTGACGGTGCACCCGGCCTCGCTCGATTTGCCCGCGGGCGCGCGCGTGCGGGTGGACGTGAAGGTGCACGCCAAGCGCGTCGGCCGCTGGGGCGTGCACGGCATGGCGCTCGAAGTGCGCGGCACGCCTGCTGGCGGCGAGGGCCTGTACGAGGTCCCGCTCATGTTCGCCAACCCGTTCGGCGTCGAGGTGCTGCCGCGCGCGCTGCACGCGCTCATCACGAACCCGCGCGGCGGGCGCTCGCGCCGCGCCGCCGAGGCCGGCAGGCCCGCGCAGCTCCCCGGCGACAGCGACGAGCTTCGCGAGCTCCGCGAGCACGTGCCCGGCGATGCGTTCAAGAAGATCGCGTGGAAGGCGAGCGCGCGCCGCGGGCAGCTCGACGTGCGCGAGATGGAGCGCGACGAGCGCGACGTCGTGTGGATCGTGATGGACGCGTCGGTCGAGCTCTGGTCGGGCGCTCTAGGGCGCGCGCCGCTCGACGACGGGGTCGACGAGGTCGCCGGCCTCGCGGCGCGGCACCTCTCGCGCGGCGACCAGGTGGGACTCATCGTCACCGCGTCGCGCCTGCGCACGTGGATCGCCCCGGCGAGCGGCGCCGCGCACGCCGTCCGCATCGCCGCAGCGTTGGCCAGCGCGGCGAGCATGGTCGACAGCGACCGCTGCGAGCTCGACGAGTGGGAGATCGCGCAGCGCGTCGCCGAGCACGCGCGGCCGCTCGATCCGCGGGCGCTCAGCGACATCCCGAAGGGCAACCTCGATCAGCTGGCCGCCCGCAGCGAGCAGCTGCGCGCGCGCGCCCCGTTCGCGCCGCGCCTGCCTTACGCGAAGGCGGCGCGCGAGCAGCGCCTGCGCCACTACCTCGCGTCGTTCGGCATCGAGGTGCCGCCGCGCCTCGACGGCGAGCGCGAGCGCGCCGATCTCGCGATCGCGACCGTGCTCGACAAGCTCGCCACCGAGAGGCAGCGGCCCAGCATCGTGCACGTGTGGGCGCCGGCGCCGGTGAAGAAGGAGGCGACCGCGCGCGCAGTGCGGAAGCTTCGCGCCAAGCGCGCCGTCGTTCGTTGGACGGTGCCGCGCTTCGACGCGAGCGTGGGGAGCCCCGAGCTCGTTGGGGCCGCCGACGCGGTCGACGTGGCGAGGGCCGACGCCGCGGGCGAGCTGGCGAGCGTCTCGGCCGCGGTCGACGACGCGGTGCGGGTCCGCGCGCGGGCGTCGCGCGCGCGCGCAGAGCGGGGGCTTCGGCAGATCGGCGTGCGCGCCCAGAACATCGAGCGACGGGGGGCCGGCGGCGGCCCCGCGCCCGGCCCGCGCGACGGCGGCGCATGACACGCGACCCACGCAGCCTGCTGCGCGAGGCAGGCCTCTCGCCCAAGAAGAGCTTCGGACAAAACTTCCTCGTCGCCGAGTCCGTCGTTCGCGCGATCGCGGCCGCGTGCGTGCCCGACGCGGAGGCGGGCCGCGCGCGCGTCGTCGAGATCGGGGCAGGCACCGGCGCGCTCACCTCCGCGCTGCTCGCCCGCGCGCGCCACGTGGCGGCGATCGAGCGCGATCGCGATCTCGTCCCGCTCCTCGCGAGGACCTTCGCCCCGGAGATCGAGGCCGGCGCGCTCGCGCTCGTCGAGGCCGACGCGCAGACCGTCGACTACACCGCGCTCCTCGGCGAGGAGGACCTTGCCTCGCCGCGCGTCCTCTGCGGCAACCTCCCCTACCAGATCACCGGCAGCCTGCTCGAGCGCGCGGTCGCCCACGCGGCGCGGCTCGAGCGCGTCGTCGTCATGGTGCAGCAAGAGGTGGCCGAGCGCTTGCTGGCGTCTCCTGGAAACAAGATCTATGGCGCCCTCACCGTCTTCGTTCGGGCGGCGTTCGACGTTTCGCGGGTGATGACCGTCTCTCGGGGATCGTTCCATCCTGCCCCAGACGTGACGAGCGCGGTGGTGCGTCTTGTCCCAGTGCGCCCCGCGCGCGCGCTCGAGACGGACACGTTCCGACGGGTCGTAAAGGCCGCGTTCGGCGCCCGCCGCAAGACGCTGCGCAACGCCTGGGGCGCGCTCGCGCCAGCGGCCGAGCTCGCGCGGATCGCCGAGGCGTGCGGCGTTTCCCTGGACGCGCGCGGTGAGACGCTCGACGTGGCCGCGTTCGCCCGCGTCGCCAAAGCCCTCGGCGGCTGAAATTCGGAGTCCCCGTCGCGCGACGGCGCGACGGCAGGCAGGAGGGGGTTACGCGCGCGACGTGCGCCACCACAAAGGCTCGCACGCCGCGTGCAGGCGGCCCTTGCAAGGACGGGGGAGAGGCTCATGATGCGAGAGATGCGCGGGGCGGCAACGAGGGGGGCGGCGCTCGCGGCGCTCGGCGCGATCGGCCTCGGCGCCTTCGCGTGCGGCGCGCGCTCGCAGCTGTACGTGACGGACGCGCCCGCGCCGCGGGACGCCGCGCCGCCCGACGCGCCGAGCGCGTGCGTACACGAGCAGCCGTCGCAGACGCCCGCGCCGGCGTACATCGAGATCGTCCTCGACGGCTCGGGCAGCATGGCGGAGGTCGGCAAGTGGAGCGCCGCCACGATGGCGCTCGATGGCCTGCTGGACGAATACCTCGCGCACCCCGACCCGACCGTTTCGATCGGATTGCTGGTGTTCTCCGACTCGCGCGACGCGTCTGGCGGCGACGGCCCCTACCCGACCGCCCTCGACGTGCCGCCGGAGTACGTCGACGCCAAGCAGTACGCCGCGCTTCGTGGCCGCATCGACGCCTCGCACCCCGTCGGCCCGACGCCGACGCTCGCGGCGCTCACCGGCGGCTACGACGTGCTGCGCGCGTACGTGCCTTCCCCGCGTTTGAAGACGCCCGGGCGTCGCGTGGCGGTCCTCGTCAGCGACGGCGCGCCCACCCCCGCGTCGGCGGCCGGCGAGGTCGACGTCGAGAAGGCGCGGACCCTCAAGCTCGTCGCCGACGCGCTCGGCGGCTCCCCCGCCCTCACCACGTTCTCGATCGGCATCGGCCCGTTCCCGCCGCCCGTGTGGTTCGACTACGACCCGGCGTTCATGAGCGACATCGCCATCGCCGGCGGCACGCGCGCGAAGCCGGACTGCGACCCGGCCTCGCCCCTGCTGGACAAGCTCTGCCACATCCAGATCACCCCCTCGAAAAAGCGCACGCCCGAGCAGCTCGCCGCCGACATGCTGGCCGCGCTCCACGAGGTCCGCACGCGCACGATCGATCTCTGCGCGTTCGACCTGGTCGGCGACTTCACGCGCTTCGTCGCCGGCGACACGCGCGTGAAGATCACGTCGCGCGGCGTCGCGGCCGAAGTGCCGGCCGATCCGACCAACGGCTGGCGCTACGACTCCGCCGTCACGCCGCGCGCCGTGATCCTCGAAGGCGCCTCGTGCGCGAAGGTCCTAGACGAGGCGGCGGCGGCGGTGACGATGACGTTCGGCTGCGCGACCTGAGGGCCGCGAAGCCCGAGGCTAGAGCGCGTGCGGATCGTACGGCGCGCCGAGCGTCTGCAGCGCCCGGACGGCGTCCGCGCGATCGGCGGAGTTCGGCGGCGCCATGCCCAGGTACTGGCGGTAGCGCTCGATCGCCTCGGCCTTCTTGCCGCTCTTGCGGAGCGTCTCGCCCGCGAGGAACTCGGCGTCGGGCAGCCAGCCCGGGCGCGGCGTGTCGCCCTCGGCCGTCGTCGACGCGAAGGAGAGGTGCTTGGCGGCCTCGGCGTTCGCGCCCCGCTCCTCGAGGAGCTTGCCGAAGCGGTAGCGCCAGTAGGGCCGCTTGTCGTCGGCGTCGATCGCCTTCTTCCACTCGACGAGCGCCGCGGCGTTGTCGTTCTTCTGCGAGAGGCACTCGGCGATCGTCGCGTGCGCCTCGTAGCGCCCTGGCTTGAGCTCGAGCGCGCGCTTCAAATGGCGGAGCGAGTCGTCGGTGGCGCCTTGCTTGAACTCGACGACGCCGAGCTGCCAGTAGCCGTCCGCGAGCAGACGATCGAGCTGCAGCGCCTTCTCGATCTCGGTGCGCGCGAGGGAGAGGTCCGACGCCGACGCGTCGCTCGCGGCCCAGCCGACGTACAGGTGGTATTCGGGCCGGTTCGGATCCTGGTCGACGGCCTTCTTCAGCTCGCGCATCGCCTGCGCGTTCTGAAGCGGCCCCTTCTGGAGCAGCGCGCGGCCAAGGTAGTGGTGCGCCTCGGCGCTGTTCTGGCGTAGCTCGAGGACCTTGCGGAGCATCTCGATCGCCCTGTCCGGCTGGCCGACGACGGCGTACATCGCGCCGACGCGGAGCTGAAGGTCCGGATCGGCCGGCGCCTTCGCGAGCGCGCCCTTGAACATCTCGAGCGCCTTGTCGACCTCACCCGACTCCTCGTAGAGGATGCCGCGCTCGAGCGACAGACCCGGGTACTCCTTGTCGACCTCGTACACCTTGTCGAGCTGCGCGGCCGCGGCATCCATGCTGCGCATGCGCCGGAGCGTCGAGCCTAGACGGAAGCGCGTGCCGACGTCGTTCGGATCGCGCTCGAGCGTCGCCTCGTAGAACGCGACGGCGCGCGCGAATTGCCCCTGCGCGGCGGCGATCTCGCCGAACGCGCGTTGCAGCTGCGCCGAGTCGGGGAGCTTCTGCTTGGCCTGATCGAGGCGCGCCTCGGCCTCCGCCGCGCGCCCTTGCGTCGCGAGGAGCGTGGCGAGGGCGACGTACGCGGCGACGGTCTCGGGCTGCGCCGTGTCGGCGAGGTCGATCGACGAGAGGTACTGATCCTCCGCCGCCTTCTTGTTGCCGAGCGCCTCCTCGGCCTTGCCCAGCCACATGGCGACGCGCATGTCCTTCGGGAACTTCGCGCGCGCGGCGACGAGCTGCGTCTTCGCGTCGGCGAGGCGCTCGAGGGCGATCTGGCTCTTGGCGTTGCCGACGATGGCGTCGATGTTGAGCGAGTCGGTCTGAAGCGCGGTGTCGAACCGCGCGAGCGCCTCGGCGGGGCGGCCGTCTTGGTAGAGCACCTCGCCCTGACCGACGAGGGCGAGCACGCAGCGCGAGTCGAGCTTGAGCGACTGCTCGAACGCGGCGCGCGCGTCGGCGGCGCGATCCTTTTGCAGGAACACGATGCCGCGGACGGCGTGCGCCCGCGCCTGCTCGGAGGGCGACGAGCTCGCCTTGGCGGCGCCGTCGGTGACGACCGCGAGATCCTTTGCGGCCGGCCCGTCGTCGTGATCGCGGCGCCACACGAGCTGCGCGCGCAGCGTGAGCGCGCCCGCGTCGTTCGGCGAGGACTTGAGCGCGAGCTCGACCTCCTCGAGCGCCTTCTTCCCGTCGCCGAGCAGGTCGAAGCCGCGCGCGAGGCCGAAGTGGGCGCGCGCGCTCGGGCTGAGCTCGACGGCCCGCTTGAACGCGGCGACGGCGGCCGCGCCGTCCTTGCCGAGCAGCTCCGCCTCACCGCGCGTGAACGCGATGTCCTGCGCGACGGGATCGGTGCCCGCGCTCTTGGCGGCCATGTCGAGCATGCGGCGGGCCTTTTGCAAGTCGCCCCCGAGCGCGGCCTGCGCGGCCTGCGCGACCGGCGTGTACTTCGGGTCGGCGCCCGCCGGCACGTCGGCGAGCCAGTGCGTCGCGCGCGCGTTGGCGGCGGAGTCCTTGCCGAAGCGCATGTCCGTCATGAACTGCGCGAGCGCCGCGTACGCGGCGAGCGGACGCGCGCGGGGCGCGCGCTGGTGCGCCTGCGCGAGCTCTTCGGCTGCGCCGCGCGACTCGGCGTAAGTGTCGAGCGCCATCCGCTTGCGTGCCTTGTCGGCGCCGGTCTGCGCCGCCTTCAGGTAGTCGCCCGCGTTGAGCTTGTCGCTGAACCAGTAGTGCCCGAACGCACCGACGGGCGTGAGCTGCAGGAGGGAGCCGACGACGATGAGGAGGACGACGAAGCCGATGATGAACTTCGGCGCGCGCGACACTACCCCCGAGCCGACGACGACGGTGCGCGCGCGGCGCTTGGCGGCCTCGGCTTCCCGCATGGCGCGATCCGCTTTCGCGGCGTCCTCGCCGACGAGCGTGCCGGAGCTGAGGGCCGGCGCGGGCCCGGACAAGCGCATCTCGGTGCCGGCCTCGGCGCCGCCGAGGTCGACCTCACCGAAGCCGACGCCGCCGCGGCGATCGGCGGGCGGCGGCGGCGGCCCGGGCGGCGGCGGCGGCGCGCTCGGCATCGGGTAGCCTTGAGGTGCGCCGCTGGCGCGCGCGGGCGGCAGATCGAGCTCGCCGAAGCCGCCGTCCATCTGCCCCGGCGCGCCGGAGCCCTGGCGCAGCGGCGGCATGGACGGGAGCTGCATCCCCATCGGCTGCGCGCGCGGCAAGTCGAGCTCGCCGAAGTCGCCGAGCGACGGCAAGAGGCCCTGATGGGAGGCCGCCTGCGGGAGCAGGTTCTGGTTGCCCGCCGGCATCGGCAGGTTGTGCCCCATCGGCTGCGCCATCGGCAGGTTGTTCTGCGCCATGGGCAGGTTGTTGTGCCCCGACGCCATCGGCAGGTTGTTGTGCCCCGTCGCCATGGGGAGGTTGTTGTGCCCCGACGCCATCGGGAGGTTGTTGTGCATCGTCGGCAGATCGTTCGCGACCGACGGCAGGTCGATCTCGCCGAAGCCGCCGCCGCGCGCGGGGAGGTTGTTCTGGACGGCTGGCAGGTCCGCGTCGAGCGAGCCGAAGCTGCCGCCTCGGCCGGACGTCGGCACGTTGCGCTTTGCGGGCAGGTCGGCGCTTGGCATCGGCATGTTCGAGAAGTCGTGCGTCGGCGGGCGGCCGGCGGCGGGCGGCGGCGCGCGGCGGGCGGACGGGAGATCGGCCACGGGCTGGCGTGCGATGGCCGAGGGCAGCTCGATCTCGCCAAAGTCGAGGCCGCCGCTCGGCGAGAGCGGCACGGACGGCGCCGGCGCGGGCACCACGGGCTGGCGCGCGGCGGGCGCGCCGAAGCCCGCGGGCTTGCGCACGGCGGCCGGGAGGCCCGCCTCGTCGGGGATCGCGGGCAGATCGGCGTCGTCGAGCGTGCCGAGCGCCGCCGGCAGGCTCCCGGACGCGGGCGCCGGGGCCATGGAAGACGGCGGGCGCGGAACGGCGGGCGCTTGCACGGCGCCGACGCCGACCATCGTCCTCTTCGGAATCGGCGGCGCAGACGACACGACCGTAGCGCCCCCTCCCCCCGCGGGGTTCGTCACGAGGAAGGTGTGCCCGCACTTCGGGCAGCGCATCTTCAAGCCGGTCGCAGGGACCCGCCGCTCGTCGACTTGGTAAGGCGCCTTACAGGACTCGCATTCGACCTTGAGCATGCGCTCTTTCCCTCGCAGGGGTGCCAGCGCGCGCCTCACCGGGCCCGGGGAGGGGGACGCTGGGCGAAATCGTATTCGACGCGCTCAATTTACGCGACTTCTTACGTGGCGACGCGGTTCTTTCCCGCGCGCTTCGCGCGGTACATGGCCTGGTCCGCTTCGCGAAAGAGCCCCTCGGCGTCGGTCGCGTCGCCCGGCATCGCGGCGACGCCGCAGCTGAGGCCTGGGTACACACGCAGCCCGCCCTTCTCGTACACGTGCGCCACGACCGCGCTGCGCACCTCCTCGGCCACGGCGACGGACTCGGCCTTCGTGAAGCCCGGGAGCGCCGATGCGAACTCGTCCCCGCCAAAGCGCGTCGAGAAGCCGCGCTCCCCGATGACGCGACCGATGACGTGCCCCGCCTCGCCGATGACGAACGCGCCCATGTGGTGACCATTCGCGTCGTTGATCGCCTTCACGCCGTCCATGTCCATGACGATGACGCTGAGCACTTGGATGGCGCCGGCGCCGAGCGCGGTCACGCTCTGCTCGAGCTGCGCGTCGAAGCGTCGCTTGACCCATAGCCCGCTGAGGTCATCGACGTTGAGAAGCCGTTGCACCTCGGCGTTGAACCCATCGCGCAACCTGTCGGCGAGCTGGAACTCGAGCACCGTCTTGCCGATCAGGATCCGATCCCCCGGCACGAGCCTTCGCTCGCCCGTGCACTTGTCGGCGTTCACGATGGTGCCGTTCGTGCTGCCCAGATCGACGAGCGCCCAGACGTCGCCGCCGCGGTCCTCGACGCGCAGGTGCTGCCAGGAGATGCTCTCGTCGCGGAGCGCGAAGCTGCTCGCGGGGTCGCGGCCGATCTCGAGCGTCTTCTCGAGGCGCGCGCGGAGGCCGACGTCAGGCCCGGCGATGACGACGAGCGAAGGCGCGGAGGCCTTCTGCAGCTCGCGCTGCACGGCGGCGCGCAGGGCCTCCGAGTCCTCGAGCGGCGCCGTGCGAATCTGGCGCGCCCGCTTCGGCTTTTTGTCATCCGCCGGCGGCATGGCCGCACAAAGGTACCACGCCGCCCGCGTGATATCGTCCTGGCCTCTTGAACGCCCCACCGGCCCGCGCGACCTCGTCCAATGCGCCGCCTGCGTCCCCTCCCCGCCGCGCCAGCGTCGCCGGCTTCGTCTGGATGGCATTCAGCGCCGTGATGTTCGCCCTTATGGGCTTCTTCGCGCACGTCGCCAGCGCCCACGCGCACTGGACGGTGGTGGCCGCGACACGCGCCGCCGTCGGCGCCGCCGTGGCCTACGGCGTCGCGCGCGCGCGTGCGGCGCCTTTGCTCGTGAAAAACCGCCGAGGAATCTGGCTGCGGAGCGTGTTCGGCACCGCGTCGCTGCTCTGCACGTTCTTTGCGCTCGGCTCCCCGCTTGGCCTCGCCGACGTCACGACGCTCATCAACCTCACGCCTGTCCTCATCGCGGTCCTCGGGCCGCGGATGCTGGGCGAGCGCGGCGGGCGACGTGTGATCGTCGCGCTCGCGCTCTGCGTGGTCGGTGTCGTACTGATCCTCCACCCGGCGTTCTTGTTCGGCGGGGGCGTGCCGCGGACACGCGATGCATGGATCGGCGCGGCCGCCGCCGTCGCCGCGACGCTCTTCTCCGCGAACGCGATGATCCTGTTGCGCCGGATCAGCCCGACCGAAGGGGCCGAGGCGATCGCGCTTCATTTCTCGCTCGTCGCGGCCGGAACGACGCTGCTCCTGGCGCTCCCGCACCTGAGCGTACCGGGGCTCGGCGCGGGCGCCGCGATGCTCGTCGCGGGATTGAGCGCCGGCGTAGCGCAACTCGCCATGACGCGGGC
>JAYVXL010000803.1:0-3470 GCA_043785185.1 Myxococcales bacterium | reverse complement strand
CCTTCACGTCCGTCGCTTGCTTGCTCGCGACCATGGCGCGCTCGAGGTTGTCGAACGTCGGCAAGAGCTCCTTCAGCAGGTCCTCGCGGCCGGCCTTCTTCGCGTCCTCGAGCTCGCGGCGCGAGCGCTTGCGGAAGTTGTCGAAGTCCGCGGCCGTTCGCATCCACGCGTCTTTGTACTTGGTCGCCTCCGCCGTCGCCTTGGCGAGCGGATCCTCGGCGGCGGGCGGCTCCGCGGGCTTGGAGGCCTCGCCGCTCGCCTGCCCGCCCGACGCGGGCGCGTCGTCCCCTGCGCTGCCGTCCTCGGTCGAAGCGGCGTTCGTGCTGTCTTCCGTCTCGGTCAATGGAGTGGCTCCTTGTCTTCGCAATATAAACCACTTTCAAGGTTTGCACGGTGCTATGCAGCGAAAGGTCTCGCGCCGCAATTTCCGTCGATTTGCCGAGCGCGGAGGCTGAGAATTCCCGTGCCGTTGTCTTCTCCTCCGCCTCCGCCGCCGCCGCGCACCCTGGACGAGCTGAACGCCCCGCAAGCGGAGGCGGCCGGCCACGTCCGCGGCCCGCTCCTCGTCTTCGCCGGCGCCGGCAGCGGGAAGACGCGCGTCATCACGTACCGCATCGCCAACCTGATCGCGACCGAGCGCGTCGCGCCCTACCGCATCCTCGCGGTGACCTTCACCAACAAGGCCGCCGGCGAGATGCGCGCGCGCCTCACGAAGATGGTCGGCGACGAGATCGCGCGCGACCTCTGGGTCGGCACCTTCCACGCGACGTGCGCCAAGCTGCTGCGCCGCTTCGGCGAGGCCGTCGGCCTCTCGAAGAGCTTCGTCATCTACGACTCGAGCGACCAGAAGGCGCTCGTCACGCGCGTCCTCCGCGAGCTCGACTACGACGAGCGACGGTACGCGCCGCGCATGGTCCTCGGCCGCATCCACAAGGAGAAGCAGGAGGCGCGCGGGCCGGAGGAGATGAGCCTCGACTCGTACATGGACGAGGCCATCCAGAAGGTCTACCGGCGCTACGAAGAGCAGCTGGGGCAAGCCAACGCCGTCGACTTCGAGGACCTGATCTTGAAGGTCGTGAAGCTCGTCGAGAACGAGAAGCTCGAAGAGAGCGCGGTCATCCGCCGGCGGTTCGAGCACGTGCTCGTCGACGAGTTCCAAGACACCAACGCCACGCAGTACCGCTTCCTGCGCGCGCTCTCGAAGGACCACGGCAACCTCACCGTGGTGGGCGACGACGACCAGTCGATCTACCGCTGGCGCGGCGCCGACGTGCGGAACATCCGCAACTTCAAGAAGGACTGGCCCGGCGCGAGGGTCGTCAAGCTCGAGCAGAACTACCGCTCGAGCGCGAACATCGTCGCGTGCGCGCTCGGCGTCATCAAGCCGTCGCGGGAGCGCGAGCCCAAGGAGCTGTGGACGGCGAACGACGGCGGCCTGCCCGTCGAGATCGTGGCCACGCAGAACGAGCGCGACGAGGCGGCGCACGTCGTCCGGTGCATCCAAGAGGCGCGCGAGGCGGGCCTCGATCTGCGCGAGATGGCCGTGTTTTACCGCATCAACGCGCAGTCGCGCGTGCTCGAAGAGGCGCTCCGCTCGGTGAACCTGCCGTACCAGGTCGTCGGCGGGATGAAGTTCTACGAGCGCGCCGAGGTCAAAGACGCGCTCGCGTACATGCGCGTGCTCGTGAACCCGCAGAGCGACGTCGACTTCCTTCGCATCGTGAACACGCCGGCCCGCGGCCTCGGGGCGACGACGATCGAGCGCCTCGTCGCGTTCGCCACCGCGCGGCGGGTCCCCGTCTTCACGGCGCTCGGCATGCTGGACGAAGCGCCCGAGATCGCCGGCGCCGCGCAGAAGCGCCTCGCCGCGCTCCGCGAGATGCTGAAGGACCTGGCGCGCCAGGCGAAGGCGACGACGCCCGCGGATCTGCTCGAGGTCGTCCTCGACAAGACGGGGTATAGCGCCGCGCTCGCGGCCGAGGACAGCCCGGAGAGCGACGCGCGCCAGGAGAACCTCGCGGAGCTCCACGGCTCCATGATGGACTACGAGGCCGAGGTGCAGGCCGCGGGCGAGGCGGCGTCCCTCGAGGGCTTCCTCGAGCGCGTCTCCTTGCAGAGCGACGTCGACGGGATGAAGGACGTCGGCAAGGTCACGCTCATGACCGTGCACGGCGCCAAGGGCCTCGAGTTCGAGCTCGTGATGCTGACCGGGATGGAAGAGGAGATGTTCCCGTACCGCGGCATGGAGCCGGGCGGGCAAGAGGAGATGGAGGAGGAGCGGCGCCTCGCGTACGTCGCCGTGACGCGCGCGAAGAAGCACCTCGTCATCACCCACACCGAGACGCGCCAGATCTTCGGCACGACGCGCTGGGGTCGGCCGAGCCGATTCCTCGCGGACTTGCCGAGCGAGTCCGTCGAGCAGAAGACCACGCGCGCGGCGCAGGGCCGCGCGGCCGAGCGCTGGATCGATCGGCCCCGTTCGCCGGGAATTCTCGGGCCGTGGCGCCACCCGCAGGCGGGGGCCGACCCCGACGTGCCGCCGCCGGAGTTCGCCGCGCCCGCGTCCGCCCGCTTCGCGCCGCCGAGCCGGCCGATGTCCCCGAAGCTCGCGCCCGGCGAGCGCTTCGTCGACCGCGAGTTCTTCGGCGAGGATCACGGCGCGCCGGAGAGCGAGCTCCCGCTTCGGCGGGGCGCGCGCGTGCGTCATGAGCGCTTCGGCGAGGGCGAGGTGCGGCGCATCGAGACGGCCGGTGAGCCGGCGGTCGTCGCGTTCTTCCCCGGCTGGGGCGAAAAGAAGATCCTCGCGCGCTTCCTCAAGCTCGCGTAGCGCGCCATCACATGCCGCCTCTTCCGAGGGGCCAGGAGCCGTCCGTCATGGAGCGACCGAAACCTGTTCGTGATCTCAGCTGGCCGATCGACAAAGCGCGCGAGCTCGGCGCGCGGGCGCTCGGGCTGTGGGGCGATTTCCTCGAGAAGCTGCCGAGCATGCCGGTGTCGAGGCCGTGGAAGGGCCGCGACCTCGCGCGCGAGCTCGACCTGCGCGTCCCCGAAGGCCCGACGTCGACCGACGACGTGATGGCTCTCTTGAAGAAGCTCATGTTCGAGACGTCGATGTACCCCGGGCACCCGCGCTTCATGGCCTACGTGACCGGGCCCGGCACGATCCCCGGCACGATCGCCGATCTGCTCGCGGCGACGCTCAACGCGAACGTCGGCGGCTTCCGCCTCGCGCCGGCCGCGACGGTGATGGAGCAGTTTCTCACCCGGTGGTTCGCGACCGAAGTGTTCGGCCTGCCCGAGGGCGCCGGCGGCATCATGGTCTCGGGCGGCGCGATGGCGAACTTCGTCGCGCTCAAGGCCGCGCGCGACGCGACGATGGGCTACGCCGTGCGCGAGCAGGGCATCGGCCCGCACGGCGGCGGGGCGACGGCCTGGTACGCGTCGGCGGAGGTCCACGCCGTCGTCGACCG
>JAYVXL010000802.1:0-11186 GCA_043785185.1 Myxococcales bacterium | reverse complement strand
CCATGCTCGAAACGATCATGACGCCGCCGCCCTCGCCGCGCTTCTCGAGGAACGGGAGCAGGCGCGTCGTCATGCGCACGACGCTCGTGACGTTGGTGTGCAAGAGGCGCTGGAAGTCGTCCCACTCGAGCTCGTGGTAGTCGCCGAAGTGCGTGATGCCGGCGTTCAGGACGGCGCCGTAGATCGGCTGACCGGACGTGACGCGATCGATGAGCCGGTCGACGTCCTCGAGCTTCGTCATGTCGGCCGTGACGACAAGGACCTTCACGCCGGCGCGCGTCTCGAGGTCCGCCTTGAGCGCCTCGAGCTTGTCGGCGCGGCGCGCGGAGACGACGAGGTTCGCCCGGTGCTCGAGCGCGAGCTGCTCGGCCATCTCCTTGCCGAGCCCCGACGAGGCGCCCGTCACGAGCACCCACTTGCCCGAAAAATCCATCGGCCTCTTGGTCACGCGAGCTCCTTCATGTAGACGCGGTAGCGCTTGTAGATCTGGCTGCCCAAGAGGCGGATGGCGGCGTTCATCGGCCCGTTGTCCTCGAGCGTCCAGCCGAGCTCGCCCTCGGTCATTCCGATTTTGCGTCCGGCGTCGTTCATCTCCGCGTAGAGGTACGCCGAGAGGCCGGCGTACTTGCGCACGTGGCGCCACTTCTTGCGGATGCCGAGGATGATGAGGCGGCCGCTCTTCGGGCCCTTCACCTTGAGGCGCCAGAGCAGCTTCGGAAGGCCGAGCGGGAAGAGCTTGCCGTGCAGATCGGCGGTCAGCTCGTTCAGGTTCGGCAGCGCGAGCGAGACGGCCGCCGGCTCGCCGTCGATCAAGACGATGCGCGTGATGTCGGGGATGAGCACCAGCTTGAAGTCCGACGCCATCTTGCGGACCTCGTTCTTCGTCGCCGGGACGAAGCCCCAGTTGTCGCTCCACGCGTCGTTGAAGATGTCGACGAGGATCTCGACGTCGCGCTCCACGTGCTTCATCGACACCGGCCGCGACGTGAGCTCCGGGAGCGCGGCGATCTCCGCGTGCGCCTTTCGGGTGCGGTTATTCAGCTCGCCGACGAGGTACTTCCAGGCGTAGAAGTCCTTCTCCTTCGTATAGCCGGCCTTCTCGACGAGGCCGCCCTGGTACGGCCGGTGGTGCGGCATCATGAAGTACGGCGGCGTGTCGAAGCCGTCGACGAGGACGCCGAGCTCCTCGTTGATGTTGAGCGAGAGCGGGCCGCGCACCTTCTTCATGCCCTTGGCCTTGAGCCACGCCTCGGCGGCGGCGAGCAGCTTCTGCGCGACGTCGGCGTCGTCGATGGTGTCGAGGAAGCCGAAGAAGCCGGTCTGGTCCTTGTAGCGGTCGAGGTGGCCGCGATCGATCTGCGCGGTGACGCGGCCGACGCAGCGACCGCCCAGCCAGGCCGTGAACGTCGTGCCCTCGCCGTGCTCGAAGAACGGGTTCTTCTTGGGGCTGAGGCGATCCTTCAGGTCCTGATCGAGCGCGCGCACGAAGTGGGGATCGCCGCGGTAGATGGTGTCCACGACGTCGAGGAAGTCCTTCAGACCAGCGCCCATCGGCGTTTCGCGGATCTCCACCATGGCGGGGAGCCGTACCGCGGCGCGGCCGGTCGGTCAACGGGACGCGCGCCCGCCGGCCTCCTCACTTCGCGAAGTTGGCCGCACTGCAACCGAGCCGGCATCCTGCCGCCGTGCCCGTCCCGCTGCGCCTCCGTTCGCCCGCGCGCGCCCTCGCGGCCGCCCTTGCGCTCGCGCTCGGCCTCGGCGGGTGCAGCGGCTCGCCGCGGCGTGCGCCCAGGGTCGCGACGACGCCGGCTCCCTCGCCTCCCCTCCCCGCGCCGCCCGCGGTCGCCGAGGCGCCGCCCGAGCCGCCGGGCCTCTGGCACTTCGAGTGGCTCTCGCCCGACGGTCGGCGCGCGCTCCTGCGCCGCGTCGACGGCGGCGCGCGCGGCACGTTCGACGCGCGCGTCGTCGACGTCGACAGCGGCGACGAGGTCGACCAAGCCGCGCTCGAGGAGGTCGCCAAGCTGCCGCTCACGACCCTCGGAAAGAAGCCGGCGGACGCGCGCGACCTCGACGCGCTCCTCGCCGCGCCGGCGTTCGGCGAGGACCTCGTGCGCGGCGCAGAGCTCGCCGTCCCCTTCCCGTTCGGCTCGTGCGGGCGCTTCTCGGCGGCGCCGAAGGCGCGCGCGATCGCGTTCAACGCGGGCGACTGGCTCTACGTCGCCGATGAGAACGGTCACGTGAAGAAGCGCGTCGCCGACGTCGCCGCGTACGACCCGCGCTTCACGCCGGACGGGAAATCTCTGCTATTTCGTCGCGCCACCGGCAAGATTGACAAGGTCTCGACCGGCTACGAGATGTTCGTCGTGCCGGCGGATCTGTCGCAGTCGCCGCGCGCGCTCGCGGGGACGGCGGGCGTGCGCGACGGCGTCGTCACCGACGAGGCGGGGAAGGTGGCGATCGCGCTCGCGTCGCACGAGCCGCAGGTGAAGACGTGCGCGCTCGGCATCCTGCTGCGCGCGCCGTTCGCGGTGAAGCGGCTCGGGTGCCTCGACGGGGGCGAGCAGCTCGTCGAGTCGGCGATGTCGCCGCACGGCAAGTGGCTGGCGGCGGTGACGACGCCGCGCGAGAAGGCGGCGGGCACGAAGCGCCGCGCGTTCCGCCTGCGCGCGATCTCGCTCGAGACCGGCAAGGTGCTCCTCGACGAGCCGGCGCAGCCGGGCCTCAACCTCCGCGCGATCAGCGACGCGGGCGTGCTCGCCCTGAGCCGCCTCGGCGAGACGGTGGTGGTCGACGTGCCTGGCAAGACGCGGCGAACGAAGAACGTCGACGTCGGGCTCCGCGCGCAGTTCCGCAGCGCCAGCGAGCTCGTCTTCGTGCGCGGCGCGACCGTGGCGGTGCTGGACGTCGGGGAGCGCGCGAAGACGGCGGCCCACTGACGTTCGCGCGTGCGCGCGCGGGTGAGGCGCTACTTCTTCAGCGCCGCGTAAAACGCCGCTTCGCGCCGGCGAATCCGCAAGAGGAGCTGCCCGTCCTTCGACGCCTCCTGCAGCTGCGCCGACGTCGGTTCGATGGCGCCGTCGACCTCGACGATGACGTCGCCCGCCTTGATGCCCGCGCGGTCGGCCGCCGAGCCCGGCGCGACGGTCGTGACGACCGGCATCGCCTTGGGCGGCAGGCCGAGCTGCTGCGCCTGCTGCGGCGTCAGATCACGCACGCTCATGCCGAGCCCCGGGTGCGGCACGCCCTGCTGCTGCACCGGCAGCAGCGGGACCGGCGGCTCGGGGCGCGCCGCGAGGACGACGCTCGACGCGTAGTGCCGGCCGTCGCGCACGATCTCGAGCGCCAGCGTCTGCCCGACGTCGTGCTGCAGCACCTCGCGGATGAGCTCGCGCCCGTCGTGCACGCCTTTGCCCGCGACCTGCGCGATGACGTCGCCGGGCTTCACGTTCGCCTTCGCCGCGGGGCCGTTGTCGTTGACGAGGTTGACCAGCGCGCCGGCGCGCGGGTCGAGCTTCATCGCGGACGCGAGCTCGGGCGTCAGGTCTTGAATGCCGACGCCGATCCACGCGCGCTCGACGTGGCCGGTCTTCAGGATCTGCTCCGCCGTGCGGCGCGCGAGGCTCGACGGGACGGCGAAGCCGATGCCGCTGCCGCGCCCGGCGATCATCGTGTTGATGCCGAGGACGCGCCCATCGAGATCGCAGAGCGGCCCGCCGGAGTTGCCCGGGTTGATGCTCGCGTCGGTCTGGAGGTAGTCCTCGATCGCGTTCATGCCGACGCCGCGCCCCTTCGCGCTGACGACGCCCGTGGTCACGGTGTAACCGAGGCCGAACGGCGAGCCGATCGCGACGACCATCTCGCCGACGCGCGCGGCGTCGGAGTCGGCGAACTTCGCGGCGACGAGGCCGGTGGCGTCGACCTTGATGACCGCCAGATCGGTGCCGGGGTCGCGGCCGACGAGCTTGGCCGGCAAGAACCGGCCGTCGCGCAGGTGCACGTTGATCGTCAGCGCGTCGTCGACGACGTGGTTGTTCGTGAGGATGGCGCCGTCCGGCGTGAAGACGACGCCGGAGCCCGTGCCGCGCGCGACCGGCGAGTCGCCGCTCGCGCCGCCGCGGCCGATCCAGCGGAGGACGTTGTCGGCGTTCTCGTCGCGCGTCGTCACGTCGATCTGGACCACGCTGGGGCTGACGCGTTCTGCCACGCTCGAGAAGGCGTCCGAGAGGCGGCGCGCCTCGGCCTGGGACGCCGACAGCTGGGCTGCCGACGGAGGCGCCGGCGCCGCGGGCGCGGTCTCGGCGTGCGCCGCGCCCGCAGAGAGCGTGGGCACGAGGGCCAGGGCCAGGAACACGGGGACGCCGAAGCATGAAGTGGACGACGACATGAGAGCTCCTCTCGAAGAGGCGAACAATCCTGGTGCGCGGACCATTCCGGGGGCGCGAGGCTCCCTCAACGGTGGACTTCGCACGTTGGACGCGCAAGCGCCAAAAATGCTGCAATTGATGGTCCGCCCCGCACCGCCCCGCACCGCCCGCGCGTCAGCGCGCAGGGACGAGCTTGGTGACGACGCGCGACCACGGCGTGGCGCCGAGGGCGCGCGTGGCCTCGTAGAGCGGCGTCGACGGCGCGGTGAGGTCCGTGAGCTCCATCGTCGTCGCGCCGCGCGCGGAGGCGACGCGCGCGGCGAACGCGACGAGCGCGGGGACGAGCAGCGCCGGGTCCGTCGCCGGGTCGAGCGCGAAGCGGCCGAGGATGCCGCGCTTGGCCGGGAGGAAGGGCGGGTCGAGCGCCATCACCGCGAGGCTCCCGGCGGCGCGCACGGCGCCGCGCTCATCCGCGGCGACGATCTCGGTCGGGTCGGCCCCCGTGGCGGCGAGGTGCGCGAGGTGCGCGGCGATGGCGCCCACGATCGTGGCGTCGACGGCGCGCGGGCGATCGAAGCGCAGGTCACCCGCCGCGCGGCGGCGCGCGGCCAGTGTCGCGTCCAGCATGGCGACGGCGAGCGCGTCGCGCGGCTCGGCGAGGCGCGCGGTGAAGGCGCCGCGCGGCAAGGCGCGCGCGAGCGCGTGGTTCACGGGGACGCGCGTGCTCCAGGCGATCGGCGCGTAGCCGACCTTCGAATAAAAGGTGCGCGCGGGGTTGGGCTCGAGCACTTCGGCGGCGAGAACCGTCGGGCCGCCGCGCGACAACGTCGACGCCGAGCGCGCGAGCGTGTCGAGCAGCGCGCGGCCCGCGCCGATGTCGCGCGCGGCGCGGCTCACGATGAGCGAGCGGACCTCGCACGTGTTCGGGGTCGACGTGTCGACGCCGTGGCGCTCGAACCAGCCCTCGACCTGGCCCGTGAGATCGCTCCCGGCGGCGGCGACGAGGTGGATGTGGCGGCCCAGGATCGGGTGCCCGCCGCGCACGCGCGCATCCTCCTCGAGGCGCGACGCGAGCTGCTCGTAGACGCGCAGCTCCTTCGAGCCGGTGTAGCCGCCCCACGCCTCGTGCGCGTCCCAAAGCTCGCGCCACAGCGACGCCACCGCGCGCCCTTCGCCGGGCCGCGCCGCGCGCACGACGAGGTCCGCGACGCTCAGCCGAGCGGCCACGGCTCACCCGCCCCTTCGGGCAGCGCGACGTCGACGTGCTCGAGCGTCAGCCCGTGCGCCGGCGCGGTGATGCCCGCGTCGCCGCGCTTTCGCGACGCGAGCGCGCGCGCGATCGCCCCCTCGGGGAGGTGCCCGCGCGCGACGTCCATCAGCGTGCCGGCGACGATGCGAATCATGTTGTAGAGGAACGCGTTGCCGCACACGACGATCCCGAGGACGCGGTCTCCGCCGTCTGGCTCGCGCTCGATGTCGCAGCGGGTCACGGTGCGAACCGTATCGTTTCTGGGGTCGTGGGACGAGCGAAACGCCGCAAAGTCGTGCGTGCCGACGACGGTGGCCGCCTCGCGCGCGAGCGCGGCGCGATCGATGTCCCACCCCAGCCGCCATGCGCGATCGCGGAGCAGCGGATCGCGGATGCGGTCGAGCAGGACGCGGTAGCGGTACCGCTTTGCGCGCGCGACGAAGCGCGGGTTATAGCCCTCCGGCACCGCGCGTGCCCAGCGGACGCACGCGTCGTCGGGCATGTGCTGGTTCAGCGCAAGGACCCAGCCGCGCGGCGGGATCGCCAGCGTCGCGTCGAAGGCGGCGAGCTGCCCCTCGGCGTGAACGCCCGCGTCCGTGCGGCTGACGCCGCGCGGCAGCGACGCCCTCGGGTCGAGCTTTGCGATCGCGCCGGCGAGCGAGCCCGCGACGGTACGGCCTTCGCGCTGCGGCGCCCAGCCCCTGAACGCGGTGCCGTCGTACGCGACGCCCAAGAGGACGCCGTGACGTCCGTCGGCCGGCACGGCTCAGCCCCCTTCGGCGGCGTCGCCCGGCGCGGAGTCGCCGCCGCCGCCTTCGGTCGCGCCGCCCTCGCTCGCGCCCGCGTCGAGCACGACGGCGCCGTCGGGCACGCGCTCCGGCGCGCCGTCGAGCAGCGGCGGAAGCGCGACGCACTTGAGGCCGCTGCACACGCCCGAGAGGCAGTCGTCGCTCTTCAAGCAGTCCTCGCCCAGAGGCCGACGGGTCTCGGTGCACGCGAGGGGCGCGAGCGCCAAAACGAGCGCGATTGCAACGCCGCCCCACGCCGCCGCGCTCAGGCGAGGCCGCGCGGCGCGCACCGCCTCAGCCCGCATTCGCGTCGGTGACGTCCGCGCCGGTGTCGACGGGCGCGTCTTGGCCTGCGTCTTGGCCTGCGTCGGGCACTGCGCCGCCCTCGCTCGCGTCCCGCACGCCGGCCTCGGCGTCCGAGCCGCCTTCGACGACGACGAGCGCGCCGTCCGTGTCGTATCCGCAGCCGGCCGCGGCGTCGGCGCAATTGGGCGTCCGCCCGTCGACGCACGCGGCGACGGAGGCCAGCGCGAGCGCCATCGAGCAGGCGAGCGCGCACGCCGCAAGCCGACCGACGCGCCGCGACAGGTTCACTTGCCGCCCGGGACGAAATTCATCGGCACCGTCGCGTCGATGCACCCGCCCTTTGGGGCCGGGAAGAAGCCCGCCTGGCGGAACTTGTTGGCGACGCACTGCCCCACCGCCGCCGAGCCCATGTCGTTGCTGGCGACGTTCGCCGAGCAGACCTGCCCGTTGGACGCGACGCGAACGCTGATGGCGAGCTTGCCCTTCAAGGACGAGTCGTTCGCGAGCGCGGAGTCGTAGCAGGAGTGCGCTTGCTTCGCGCGGAACGCGAGCGCGCTCTCGAGGTCGCCGGTGGCCAAGCCGCCGCACTTCATCGCGACGGCGCAGCCGTTTGCGCCGTTGGTGTTGCCGTTGCCGTTCACGAGCCGCACGCCGGTGTCGGGGCCCGCGTCCGGGATGGGCGGAGGCGGCGGGACGTCGTCCTCCACGCTCTGGTGAACCGTGATGGGGGCGTTCGCGTCGGGCGCGCGGATCACGGTCGTCGTCGGCTTGTCGCCGCACGACCGCAAAAACCAGAGACCGGCAATCCCCCCAAGGAGGAGCACGGCGACGACGGCGTATTTCGCGTTCCCGCCGCCGGTGGGCGGGGGTGTGATCGAGTTCATCTTCGATTCAACCTCGACAGCGCTTTCCCCTGCAGTTTCCGACCCCAGTATACAGACTGCAGCGGGGCGGAAGGCAAGCTCGCGGAGGGCTCCGCGTGAAAATCGCTGGTCATTCTGGTTTACGGACGGCCACGGGCGCCGAATAGAAGGAAAGGCACGTGTCTCCGTATCTGCGCGTTACTTCGTGCGTGAGGCCTGCGATCGCCGGGGCGCGCGCCTCCTCTGCACCTCCCTCGCGGCCCGAGGCGTCCTTTGGCTCAGGTTTGGGGGCCCCTCCCCCGCCGCGGGCGGGCGCGTGCTCGAGGACGACGATCGCCCCGTCGGCGAGCGCGCCGGCGGCGACGACCCGCTCGACGGCGCGAAGCGCGTCCCCGCCGGTCACCTCGGCGTAGGGCGGGTCGACGAGCACGAGCTCGAACCCGCCGCCGGACAGGCCCGCCGCGGCGCGCTCGACCGGCGCGCCGATCACGTCTGCGCGGCCCTCGAGCTCGAGCGCCGCCACGTTCGCGCGCAGCGCGGCGAGGGCCTCGCGGCCCTTCTCGACGAGCGTCGCGCGCGCGGCGCCGCGCGAGAGGGCCTCGAGCGCGAGCGCGCCGGTGCCGGCGTACAGGTCGAGCACGCGGGCCCCCTCGATCGCGCCGCGCGCGGCGAGGATCGAAAAGAGAGCCTCGCGCACGCGGTCCGACGTAGGCCGCGTCGCCTGCCCGCGCGGCGCGACGAGGGCACGCGAGCGGTGGGTGCCTCCGGTGATGCGCATGACCGCTCCGGGCCTACCACATCGGGCCGCGCGGGACCTTTTGATCCCAGCCCGCGGGACGCGATACGGTGGCCCTCGTGATGTCCGTTCGCCGCTTCCTCGGGTTCGCTCTGGCGCTGCTCTCGTTCGTCGCGATCCTCGCGGGGGCGCGCGACGCCCGCGGCGAGGCGCCGGGGCCGCGCTCCTACCCGCTCTTCGTGCTCGCGGTCGACACCGAGGACGCCGACGACCAGGCCGAGGCGCTCACCGGCGCGCTTCGTTCGCGCGTGCGCGGCGCGCAGGGGTGGAGCCTCGCCGAGACGACGGTGACGCTCAGCATGCTCACCGCGGCGCTCAAGTGCCAGCGCGTGCCGGACGCCGCGTGCCTCACGCGCATCGGCGACCAGCTCAGGGCCGACCGCTTCGTGTGGGGCAGCATGCAGAAGGCGCCCGGCAACACGGTGAAGGTGGAGTTGCACCTCTGGCTGCGCGGCAAAGCGGAGACGATCGCGAGCGACTCGTACACCGACAACCTGAAGGATCAGAACGACGAGCGCCTGCAGCGCGTCGCGCAGCGCCTCTTCGATCGGCTGACCGGCGCGAACGGGGCGGGCTCACTCGTCGTCCACGCCGGCGACGCCTCGGGCGCCGTGTTCGTCGACGGGCAGAAGCGCGGGAACCTCGAGCGAGGCGAGGCGACGCTCGATCTTCCGGCGGGCACGCACGTCGTGGAGGTGCGCGCGAACGGCTTCGCGCCGTCAAAGGACAACGTCACGATCGGCGGCGGCAAAGAGGCGCGCCTCACGGTCACGCTCACGCCGACCGCCGCAGCGCCCCCCGGCGACGCGGGCGGAGCCGCCGGCCCGAACATGCGCAAGGTCGGCGGATGGATCACGCTCGGCGTCGGCGCGGCGCTCCTCGTCGCGAGCACCGCCGAGGCGATCGCGTGGGCGAACAACAAATCCCAGGCCGAGAGCGACGTGAAGCCGAGCCTCGGCCTCTTCGGCGGCAGCGTCTGCAGCCCGACGCTCCCGGCGCCGTCCGACCCGAGCTACCCGGCCGCCGTCGCGGCGACGTCGAACGCCTGCAAGAAGAGCGACGAGCTCAAGAGGACGAGCACGCTCGCCGTCGTCTTCGGCGCGGCCGGCGCGGTGGCGACAGGCGTGGGCCTCTACCTGATCCTCACCGACGGCAGCAGCAGCGAGAAGAAGGCGCCGAAGTTCGAGGATCGGGCGGGGAAGAACGACGGGCCGAAGATCCGCCTCGTGCCGTCGATCTCGCCGGTCGCGCAGGGGATGGTGCTCGAAGGCGCGTTCTGAGGGGGCGGCTCCGGTGAAGCGCGCTCAGCCGACGACGTCGCCGAGCGAGTAGCGGCCCGCCGGCTTGCCGCGGAGGAACGCGGCGGCCACGAGGGCGCCGTGGGCGAAGAGATCGCGGCTCGTCGCTTTGTGCACGAGCTCCACGCGCTCACCCGCGCCGAAGAGCGCGACGGTGTGATCGCCGATCACGTCGCCGCCGCGGACGGCGTGGACGCCGATTTCCTGCGCGGGCCGGGGCCCCGGTCGCCCTTGCCTGCCGTGCGTGAGGCGCGCGCCGTCCGCCCGCGCGTCTTTCGCGATTTGAGCGAGGCGCACCGCGGTGCCGCTCGGTGCGTCGACCTTCTGGCGGTGGTGCACCTCGACGATCTCGACGTCGTACGCGGGGCCGAGCATCTCGATCGCGCGGCGCACGAGCACGCCGAGGACGTGCACGCCGAGGCTCATGTTCGGCTCCCAGAGGACGGCGGCGCGGGCCGCGGCGTCCGCCAGCGCGCGGGTGGCGGCCTCGTCGAGGCCGGTCGTGCCGCTGACGATCGCGAAGCCGCCGCGCGCGGCCGCCTCGGCGACGAGGCGCGTGGCGGCGGGCGTCGAGAAGTCGATGCACACGTCGATGCCCGCACCGGCGAGCGCGGCGACCGCGTCGGTCACAGTGACGCCGAGAGCGCCCACGCCGGCGAGCTCGCCGGCGTCGCGCCCCACGTCCGTGGCGCCGACTGCGCACGCGATCTCCATGCCTGCCTCGCCCGCCAGCCGGACGACGGCGCGGCCCATGCGGCCGCTCGCGCCGACGACGCCGAGCCGCAGGCCGGCCGCGCTCATCCCTCGTGCCCCTCGAGCGCCGCGGCGAGCGCCTTTCGCGTCGCGTCGCCCGCGGCGACGAGCGGCCCGCGAACGGCGTCGCTCATCTTGCCGCGCATCGCGAGGACGGCCTTCGCCGGCCCGGGGTTCGCTTCGAGGAACATCGCCTCGTGCACGGGGAGCAGATCGAAGTGCGCCTTGCGCGCCTCCTCGTGCTTGCCGTCGAGCGCGAGGCGCGTCGCGCGCGACACCTCGCGCGGGAGCACGTTCGACGTGACGCTGATGACGCCGCGCGCGCCGACGGCGATCATCGGGAGCGTGAGCGCGTCGTCGCCGCACAGCACCGACACACGCGCGCCGAGGCGGCGGACGATCTCTTGCGCGCGCAGCACGTTGCCCGTGGCTTCCTTCATGCCGACGACGTTCGGCGCGTCGCCCACGATGCGCGCGAACGTGTCGCACGACAGGTCGATGCCCGTGCGCGCGGGGATGTTGTAGACGACGACCGGGCACGACACCGCGCGCGCGACGGCGACGAAGTGCCGGTAAAGGCCCTCTTGCGTGGGCTTATTGTAGTACGGGACGACGACCATGACCGCGTCGGCGCCGGCGCGCTCGGCGTCCTGCGAGAGGTCGATCGCCGTCTGGGTCGAGTTGGAGCCGGTGCCCGCGATGACCTGGACGCGCTGCGCCGCGCGCTTGACGACGCGGCGCACGATCTCTTTGTGCTCCTCGTGCGAGA
>JAYVXL010000801.1:0-3485 GCA_043785185.1 Myxococcales bacterium | reverse complement strand
CCTCGAAGATGAGCGCGGCCGAGAGCGACACCGGGACGATCTCGCCCTTCACGTTCAAGACCTCGGTCCGCAGGCCCTCGACGCGGCCGCCGCCGCTTCGAATGAGCTTCATGATCTCTTTCGCCGTGCTCCCCGGGTAGAGGAGGCGCGCGTCGGTGCCGAGCATCTCGGCGCTCGTGCGGCCGTAGATGCGCTCGGCGGCGCGGTTGAAGAGCAGAATGCGCCCGGCCATGTCGGCGCTGATGATGGCGTCGACCGACGCGTCGATGACGCGCTGGAGGAAGTCCTTCGTCTTGACGAGCTCGGCGTCGACGGCGCGCTCCTGCGTCACGTCGCGGAAGCTCGAGAGGACGGCGCCCTCCTCGCGAAGGACGGAGTTGAAGTTGACGCTCACGGTGATGATGCGGTCGTCCTTGCGGCGGATCTGGAGATCGACGCCCTGCGGAAAGCGCCCCTTCATGAAGCCGACGCGGAGATCGTGCGCGCGCGCCGCGTGCTCGGGGGCGAAGAGATCGCCGAGCCGGCGGCCGCGAAGGTCCGTCTCGTCGTAGCCGGTGATCTCGCGCGCCTTGGGGTTGGAGAAGAGGAGGCGGCCCTCGTGATCCAAGACGACGATGCCGTCCGCCGCGCTCTCGAAGAAGTCGGCGTAGCGCTGCAGCGACTTGAGGCGGCGCTCGGCCTCGAAGCGCGCGACGGTGACCTGCTGCGTCTGATCGCGGAGCGATTGGAGCACGCGCGCATTGCGGAGCGCGATCGCCATCGCGCTCGAGACGGTGCGGCAGAGCGCGACCTCGTGCTCGCCGAACGCCGACGCGCGGCGGGCGCGGAGGAAGAGGACGCCGAGCGGCCGCCCCTCGTACAGGATCGGCAGGATGGCGAGCGAGCTGAACGCGCGCGCCTGCGCGTCGTGGCGGACGATCTCGAGCAGCGTCGACGTCGCGGCGTCGCCGATCACGAGCGGCTCGCCGCTCGACAGCACTTGCTGGATCTCCGGATACTTCGACAGATCGATCGGCAAGTCGCGCAGCTGCTCGTCGTCGCTCGCGGCGACGACGTAGCCGACCTGTCCCTGCTCGCGCACGAGGACGATCGACACGCGATCGACCTTGGCCACCTCGGCGATGCGCTGGACGACCGTGAAGAGAATGCCGCGAAAATCCAGGTTCGACGCGAGCGCTTGGGTCAGCTCGAGGACGACGTTCGCGTCCTTCTCCTTCTTCGCGAGCTGGTCCATCACTCCGCGGAGGCGGAGCTGGCCGCGGATGCGAGCGACGAGCTCCACCGGCCGGAACGGCTTCTTCACGAAGTCATCGGCGCCCGACTCGAACGCCTTGGCGATCTCGTCCTCGGCGTCGAGGCCGGTCAGGACCACCACCGGCAAGTCGCGCGTCTCGGCGCGCGCGCGCAGAATGCGCAGGACTTGGTAGCCGTCCGGCGCCGGCATCACGAGGTCGAGCAGGACGATCGACGGCTTCACCCGTTCGATCTGCGCGAGCGCCTCGCTCCCGGACGCAACCGCCACGTACGGGAGCTCCGCGCTCGCAAGCGCTTGCACCAACACGTGTCGGCTGACCGTATCGTCGTCGACGACCAGGACCGGACCGCCCAGCACACGGCAAGTGTAGCGGAAAGGCGAACGCCGGGCCGGAAAGAACGAACGACCTATTCGAAGAGACCGCCTTGGCCGCCTGCCTGGCCTGCCTGGCCTGCCTGGCCGCCCTGGCCTGGCTGGCCGCCCGGGCCTGCCTGGCCGCCCGGGCCTGCCTGCCCGCCCTGGCCCCCCGGCCCTTCGTCCTCGGATCGCTTCGGCGCTTTCTTGCCCAGGTGCTCGTAGGCCTTGCGCGTGGCGATGCGGCCGCGCGGCGTTCGGCCGAGGAAGCCTTGCTGCAGCAGGTAGGGCTCGTAGACGTCCTCCACCGTGTCGCGCGGCTCGCCGAGCGCGGCGGCCAGGGTCTCCACGCCGACGGGGCCACCGTCGTAGTCGTCGATGATGATCTTGAGGAGGCGGCGGTCCATCTCGTCGAAGCCCACGGCGTCGACCTCGAGGCGCGTGCACGCCCCGATGACCGTGCGCGCGTCGACGGCGCCCGTGCCGAGCACCTCGGCGAAGTCGCGGACGCGGCGGAGGAGGCGGTTGGCGATGCGCGGCGTGCCGCGCGAGCGGCGCGCGATCTCGGTGGCGGCCTCCGGCTCGCACGGCACCGACAGGAGGCTCGCGCTGCGCAACACGATCTTCGCGAGATCCTCGACGGGGTAAAAGTCGAGGCGGACGATGTGGCCGAAGCGCGAGAAGAGCGGCGCGGTGAGGAGCCCGGTGCGCGTGGTCGCACCGACGAGCGTGAACGGGTGGATCTGGATCTGGATCGCCGACGCGAACGCGCCCTCGCCGGTCATCACGTCGATGCGGAAGTCCTCCATCGCCGGGTAGAGGCTCTCCTCGACGATCGGGTTCAATCGGTGGACCTCGTCGATGAAGAGGATGTCGTTCGGCGCCAGCTTCGTCAAAAGGCCTGCGAGCGCGCCTTTGTGCTCGACGACGGGGCCGTTCGTCATGTGCAGCTGCACGCCCATCTCGTACGCGAGGATTTGGGCGAGCGTCGTCTTCCCGAGACCGGGCGGGCCGCACAAGAGGAGGTGGTCGAGCGGCTCGCCGCGCCGGCGCGCCGCCTCGACGAAGACCTTGAGGTTCTCCTTGTGCTTGGTCTGCCCGACGTAGTCGTCGAACGTCTTGGGCCGGAGCGTGCGGTCGTAGCGCGCGTCGTCCCCTTGCAGGGCGCCGTCGATCGGTCGAGCGGGCGCGTCGGTCGGGGCCGGCTTGGGCTTCGGCATGGCGGTGGAGCCTACCGCAGCGCGAACGGCGACGCGATGGCGCCCGTGGCGTCGCCCGCGCGAACGTCGCGGGGGGCCATGGCGGCCGAGGTTGCGCCCATGGCCTGCGCGCCTCTTTTCATTTAGCGTGCCCCGCGTGCGCAGCTCCATCGTGCCCGCCTTTTTCCTCTGGCTCGCCGCGTGCGGCAGCTCCCCGTCGGCGAGGGTCGACCCGACCGCCGACGCCCAGGCGCCGGACGACGCGGCCGCGGGGAGCGACGCCGCCCCGCGCGACGCGGCCGGCGACGGCGCCGCGCCCTACGACGGCGGCACCGGACCGGCGACGCTGCGCATCCTCGCGGGCAACCTGTCGACCGGGAACAAGCAGTCGTACGATCCGGGCGAAGGCATCCGCATTCTGCAAGGGCTCACGCCGGACGTCGCGCTGCTGCAAGAGGTGAACTACGGCGCCAACGCCGACGCCGACGTCCGCACGCTCGTCGACACGGCGTTCGGGCCGTCGTTCTCGTACTACCGCGAGACCGGCGCGCAGATTCCGAACGCGGTCGTCAGCCGCTACCCAATCCTCGCGTCCGGCGCGTGGACCGATCCGCAAGTCGCGAACCGCAAGCTCGTCTACGCCAAGCTGCAGATCCCCGGCGCGCACCCGCTCTGGG
>JAYVXL010000800.1:0-3493 GCA_043785185.1 Myxococcales bacterium | reverse complement strand
GCGCAGGACACCGACGTCCTTGACGACGGGACGCGCGGACGCGACGAGGATGAGGTCGTGCTGCATCGCCTGCCACGCCTCGACGAACGGGAAGACCGACTGGAGCGTGGCCATCACTGTGCGAATCGTCTCGCCGTCGACCTCGTACGCCTGGACCCACTGCGAGAAGATGCCGCCGTCGCCCAGCCGCGCCGCCACCGCCCGATAAAACTCCTGCGTGTATAGGCTCGCGACGCCGGCGCGGTACGGGTTCGACGGCTCCGAGAAGACGAGGTCGTACGTCGCGCGCGAGACACCGAGGATCTCGCGCGCGTCGCCGCGGAGCACGTGCACCTTGGGGTTGTGGAGCACGTCCTCGTTCACGGCCGCGCAGCGGCGCGCGACCTCGACGATGGCGGGCTCGAGCTCGGCGACGTCGACGCGGTCGACGGTCGCGACCTTGCCGAGCCAACCGGCGGTGCTCCCGGTGCCGAGGCCGATGACCATCGCGCGCTCCGGGCGCGGGTGCAGCGCGGCGCCGATGAGGCCGGCCATGACCTGCGTGGCGGCGTCATCGCGCGCGTGCCCGTCGACCTTGCCGTTGACGATGAACGCGAGGCCGGTCGTATCGGACATGGCCACGCTGCTCTCGACGCCCTCGGCCTCCCACACGACCGCGCGCCGCGCGTCGCGCTCGAACTTCGCGATGGCGGCGGGCGACTCGATGGCGCCGACGGGGACGCGGCCTGCGCCGATCGGCGCATGACGCCACGCGGCGGTCGGGCCGTCGGCGGCGAGCAGCGCAAAGGTCACGGTCGCGAGGACGGCGGCGGGCAGGAGCGCGCGGCCCGCCCGCTTTCCGCCGGACAAGAGCGCGACGGCCGCGCCGAAGAGCGCGAGGCCGCCGGCGACGAGGCGCCAGCAGCCCGGCGCCGAGAGCAGCGGCATGAGGCCGAAGCCGCCGGCGAGCGCGCCCAGGATGGCGCCGCCCGTGTTGAACGCGTAGACGAGGCCGACCTCGCGCCCCACGCCGTGACGGCCGCGCCCGAGCAGCGCGATGAGCAGCGGGAACTGCACGCCCGCGACGATCGCCGCCGGCAGCACCACGATCGCGGCGATGGCCAGCCACCCGGCGACGTACCCGCCGAAGCCGAGCGCCCCGAGCGGCCGGAGGAGCAGCGCCAGCACGGCGAGCCGGTCGCCGATCGCGAAGGGCGCAGCGATGCACAGCGCCTCCGCGAGGCACGTGTACGCGAAGCCGCGCAGGCGCGCGGGGCGGTGGGCCAAGAGCCACGTGTAGAGCGCGCCGCCGGCGCCGATGCCGAGCAGGGCCACGGCGAGGATCGTCCCGAACGTGAACACCGTGCCACCCAGGAGCGGCCCCAGCATGCGGTACCAGACGAGCTCCATCAGGAAGAACGCGCTCCCGACGACGGCGGCCGCCACGAAGACGAGGCGGGCCGGCGCGTCGGGCGGCGTCGTGTCGTTCTCCTGCGCGGCCGGCTTCTCCGGCGCGGGCAGCGCGCGCGACATCGCGCGGGCCAGGACCGCGATGAGCGCGTTGACCGTGCACGCGAGCCAAAGCGTGAGGTGCGTGCCGAGGGTCTCGAGCAGCAAGAACGTCGACGCCACGCAGCCGACGACGGCGCCGAGCGTGTTGACGCCGTAAAGGATCGCGACGCCGCGACGCTGCGGGTCGTCCTCCTCCTCGACCGCGCACGCGATCGCCGGCAGCGTGCCGCCCATCAGGAACGTCGGGGCGAGGATGACGAGCGCCGCGAGCGCGAGCCGCGCGGACGTCGCGCCGACGGGCCCGAGCGCCGGCATGCCGCCGAGCGCGACGTATGCGCGCCGCGCGAGCGCGAGGAGGAGCGGCGTGGCGGCGGCGCCGAGCGCGACCAACGCCTCGAGGGTCGCGTAGAAGCGGAGCGGGCTCGGGTGCCGCTCGACCCGCCTGCCCAGAAGCCAACCGCCGAGGCCGAGGCCGCCGGCGAAGATGGCCACGACGGCCGCCGACGCCGCGGTCGACGCGCCGAAGACGAGCCGGAAGTCGCGCGTCCACGCGACCTGGTACACGAGCGCGCACGCGCCCGAGCCAAAGACGAGGGGCGCGACGGTCCATACGCGGCGGTTCATGGCGGGTCCCCGGGCGTGCGGCGGGCTCAGTCTTTTGCGAAATCGTAGGCGCCGCCGCGCTCGAGCGCCTTCTTGTATGCGGGGCGCGCGTGGACGCGGTCCACGAACGCCATGATCTTCGGCCGCGACGCGCCCAGCTCGGCGCGCGCGCGCGCGTGCACGGCCTCGAGCGGGAAGCTCATCATGATGTCCGCGCCCGTCAGCGCGTCGCCCGCGAACCACGTCGACTTCCCGAGCTCCGCCTCCACGTAGTCGAGGTGCGTCTTGATCTGCGGCCCGATGAACGTCGCGTTGATCTCCTTGGCGATGCCGCGCGCGATCGGCTTCACGAAGAACGGCATGGGCGCCGCGCGAATGCGATCGAAGACCAGCCTCAGCAGGAGCGGCGGCATCGCCGAGCCTTCGGCGTAGTGCATCCAGTGCGTGTACCGCAGGCGCTCGGGCGTGCCGGCCTTCGGGACCATGCGCCCCTCGCCGTAGCGCTCGAGCAGGTACTCGACGATCGCGCCCGACTCGGCCACGACGACGTCTCCGTCGGTCACCACCGGCGACTTGCCCAGCGGGTGGACCGCGCGCAGCTCCGGCGGCGCGAGCATCGTCTTCGGGTCGCGCTGGTACTTCTTCAGCTCGTACGGAACGCCCAGCTCCTCGAGCAGCCAGAGGACGCGCTGCGAGCGTGAGTTGTTCAGGTGATGGACCGTGATCATCCGCGCTCTATACGCCAGCCGCCGCCGCGCCACAAAATGCGGCGCGCGCGCTAGCGATTCTTCTTCGGCGCGTCCTCGTGCACGATCACCCGAGTCCCCGGCGTCGCGTCGGTCGCGTAGACCCCATGCCACCCCGAAGGAAGGCGCGGCTCCGTCCAAAAGAACAGCGCCCGCGCGTCGAGCGGCGACATGTTCACGCAGCCGTGGCTCCGCGGATGCCCGAACGACGCGTGCCAGAACGCGGCGTGCAGCGCGTAGCTCCCCTGGAAGTACATCACCCACGGCACATCCTCGATCGAGTACGGCCCGTCCGCCGCGACGTCGCCGTCCATCGTCGCGGTCACGTGCTTCTCGCGGATGCGGTAGACGCCTGGCGGCGTCGGGCGATCCTTCTCCGGATCGTTCGGGTTTCGCTTGCCGCTCGACACGAGCGTCATGAACACGGGCCGCCGCCCTTCGTACGCGACGAGCAGCTCACGCGTCGTGTCGACGTCGACCCACTTTTCGGCGTCGCCGAGCGCGCCCGCGTCCGCCGGGAGCGCCTCGGGCGCGGCGGCGAGCAGACCGTCTGCGGGCCTTACCCAGTAGCCGTACGTCGTCTCCTGGTAGGCCTGCCCCCCGATCGTGAGCGGCTCGCCGACGAGGGCGACCGCCGTGTTCTTCGGGAGCGG
>JAYVXL010000799.1:0-3499 GCA_043785185.1 Myxococcales bacterium | reverse complement strand
TCCTCGGCGCCAAGCAGGAGATCGCGCGCGTGCTCTCGGAGACGCCGCCGGAGGTGCAAGGGCAGCTCGCGCTCGCTCTGACGTCGGTGGCGGAGCTCGAGGAGCGCGCGGCGCGGCTGTCGGCGCGCGCCGAGGACATCGCCGGCTACATGAAGACGGCCGACCCCCGCGTCGTCAACGCCGACGTCGAGTCGCTGACCTTGCGCGTGATGCAGTCGAAGGACGCCGAGGCCAAGACGCAGTTCGAGAGCGCCCTCGCCGCGCGCCGCGAGCACCTCGCCGTGCTCGGCGATCTCGTGGCCGCCAAGGAGCGCATCGACGCGTCGCTCCTCAGCATCGCTTCGACGCTCGAGGGCCTTCCGGCGAAGATTGTCCGCATGCGCGCGCTCGACGCGCAGGCGACGGACCAGTTGAGCGGTGACGTGAAAGAGGAGCTCGATCGCATGAACACCGAGATTCGGACCTTCGAGGAGACGTTGAAGTCGCTGAACGAGGTGGCCACGTGAACGCGAAGATCGGCATCGTGATCGCGTTCGCGGTCGCGCTCATCGGCATCGTCGTCTACCAGGTGACGCGAGGCGGCGGCGGCGCAGGCGACCCGACGGCGTCGGCCTCGGCGAGCGCGCTCGCGAGCAGCGCGGCGCGCCCGCCCGCCGCGGTGACCGAGATCTCGATGCTCTACAGCACCGAGAAGAAGGATTGGATCGAGGCGGCGGCCGCGACGTTCCAGAAGGAGCACCCCGAGATCAGCGTAAAGCTCGTGGGAAAGGGCTCGCTCGCCGCGGCGCAGGCGATCGTCGACGACAAGGAAAAGCCCACGGTGTTCAGCCCGGCGGACACGCTCGTCCTGAACCTCGCGACGAGCGACTGGAAGACGAAGGGGCGCGGTGACCTCTTCGCCGTCTCGGGGGACGACGCGCCGCAGTCGCTCGTCATCACGCCGCTCGTGTTCGTGATCTGGGAGGACCGCGCGGCGGTGCTGCTCAAGGCCGCGAAGGGGACGATCTCATGGAAGTCGCTCCACAAGGCGATCGCGTCGCCGCAGGGCTGGCCGGCCATCGGCGGCAAGCCCGCCTGGGGTTTCGTCAAGCTCGGGCACACTGATCCGACGCTGAGCAACTCCGGCCTGCAGGCGCTCTACCTCATGTCGCTCGAGTTTTACGGCAAGCAGAGCGTCGACATCGGCGATCTCTTGAAGCCCGATTACCAGACCTTCGTGAAGGAGACGGAGAAGGGCGTCGGCAAGTTCGAGGCGTCGACCGGCACGTTCATGACGGAGATGGTCCGCTTCGGGCCGTCGAAGTACGACGTCGCGGTCGTTTACGAAAATCTGGCGGTCAGCGAGATCGAGCACGCGCAGGGGCGCTGGGGGAACCTGCGCGTCTACTACCCGCAGACGACGCTCTGGAGCGATCACCCGGCCGCCATCATGCAGGCCGACTGGGTCAGCCCCGCGCAGCGCGCGGCGGCGCGCACGTGGCTCGCCCACCTGCGGAGCCGCGCGGTGCAAGAGCGCGCGCTCGCGTTCGGCTTCCGGCCGGGCGATCCGTCGGTGCCCGTCAAGACGGGCGACGCGTCGAACCCGTACACGCGCCTCGCGCAGTACGGCATCCAGGTCGACATCCCGCCGGTCGCGAAAGCGCCCGAGGGCGCGGTCGTTCGCAACCTCATGACGATGTGGTCCCGCATCGTCGCGCCGTCGCCCTGAGCGCCGCGCGAGGGCGCGCGCGCATCAGGGCGAGGCTCGGTACGCCACGAGGCTCTGCGGCAGCAACCGCAGGAGTGCAACTCGCGGCGGTTGAGCCCGGACGCGCGTTACGGCGTCGCGATGACGCCGCACGCCTGGCGCGGGGGCGGTCCGGGCGGCCCGGCGTCGGCGCCGCCGTCTACCGCCGGCGCCGGAAGCTTGTGAAAGACGATCGCGTGGCCCCCGACCGACGTCGCGCCGGCGCTCACCGTGATGTCCGCGTTGTTCACGGTCAGCGCGCCCACGCCGGCGTCGTCGACGGTGATTTTCCACTCGCCGTGGTAGGGGCCGCCGGTCGGTCCGTAGTGCGGACCGGGGTTCGTGCAGTCCGTCCCGTTGTGCACGTGCATGCCGTGCGTGCCCGGTGCGGCGTTCTGAATCGCGAGGACGACCGTGACGGCGCCGTTCTGCTCGGTGAACCTCGCCGAGCCCGTGACCCCCGCGTCGTCGACGGGCGCGAGCGTCGCGCTCGCCGTCAGGGTCGCGCCGCCGTCGCCCGGCGGAGGGGGAGGCGGGGTCGGAGGCGGCGGTACCGCGCCGCTGCTCCCGGTGTCCCCACCGCCGTCCTTGGTGCCGCCGCTCGAGCTGGTCGCACCGCCGCTGTCGCTGCTGCAGCCGTTGATCGCGCCAACGAGCAAGAGGAGGCTCCCACCGACAGCGAGTCCGACCCGACGAGTTAATTGGTTCATGGGATTCCTCCAAATAAAAGTGAATCGCGAATACGCGCGCGCCTGGCCGCCGACGTCCAGGGCCTCCCGATTATGCACCGATGCGCGGCGATGCGCCATGACCCCCCGTCCATCGTCGGGCCAGGGCCTCACCCTCAACGGCGTCCACACAGAGAGCACCGTGTCGGCGCGCGCTACTTCGCGAAGAGCCCCTCGTCCGTGCGGAAGGCCTTGAACTCGAGCGCGTTGCCGCTCGGGTCGCGGAGGAACATCGTCATCTGCTCGCCCGGCTGGCCGGCGAAGCGCACGCGCGGCGGGAGGATGAAGTGAACCTCGGCGGCGGTGAGGCGCGCGGCGACGGCGTGAAATTCGTCCCACGCGAGCACCGCGCCGAAATGCGGCATCGGCACGAGCACGTCGTCGACGAGGCCGGCGTCGATCGTCGCGACGACCGGGCCGGTCGTGTGCGCGGAGACTTGCGCGCCGAAGAAATCGAAGTCGACCCACGTGTCCGTGCTGCGCCCCTCCTTGCAGCCGAGGAGCGCGCCGTAGAACTGACGTGACGAGTCGAGGTCCTTCACGAAGAACGCGAAGTGGAACGGGCGCATGGGGCGAGCCTAGCGCATGGCGCCGAGTGGCGTCAGATGTAGCCGAGCTCGATCGCCTTGAGGACCGCGCGCGTGCGGTCGCGAACGCCGATCTTCGAGAGGACGCTCGAGACGTGGTTCTTCACCGTCCCCTCGGCGACGCGGAGGGCGCCGGCGATCTCGCGGTTGCTGAAGCCGCCGGCGAGCAGGCGGAGGATTTGCGTCTCGCGATCGGTGAGCGCCTGCGGGAGGCCCGACGCTTCGAACTCGCTCGGCTTCCTCTCGAGGCCGCGGACGATGCGCTCGGTGACGGCTGGCCGGATGAGCGTCCCGCCGGCGGCCAGCTCGCGGATCGCCGAGAAGAGCGCGTCCTTCGTCACGTCCTTCAGGAGGAAGCCGCGCGCGCCGGCGCGAATGGCCTCGAGGACGACCGCGTCCTCGTCGAACGTGGTGAGCAGGATCGTCGGCACGTCGACGGCGCGCGCGCGGAGCTCCTT
>JAYVXL010000798.1:0-3504 GCA_043785185.1 Myxococcales bacterium | reverse complement strand
GCGCGCGCGGGCAGCGCGGGTGGAAGGCGCAGCCGTCGGGCGGATCGATCGGCGACGGCGCGTCCCCCTCGAGCAAGACGCGCAGCTTGCGTCGCGCGGGATCGAGCGACGGCGCGGCGGAGAGGAGCGCGCGCGTGTACGGGTGACGGGACTCACGGTAGAGGACGTCGCTCGGCGCCTGCTCGACGATGCGCCCGAGGTACATCACCGCGACGCGGTGGCTCATGTGCTCGACGATTTTCAGGTCGTGCGAGATGAACAGGTACGCGACGCCGAGGTCGTCCTGTAGATCCATGAGGAGGTTCACGATCTGCGCCTGGATCGACACGTCGAGCGCGCTGATCGGCTCGTCGCAGACGATGAACTGCGGCTCGACCGCCAGCGCGCGCGCGATGCCGATGCGCTGGCGTTGGCCTCCCGAGAACTCGTGGGGGTAGCGGTCCATCGCCTCGGGGCGCATGCCGACCTTCTCGAGGAGCAGCGCGATGCGCGCCTCCTCGTCGCTCCGCGTCGCCGCGAGCTTGTGGATGCGGATCGCCTCTCCGACGATGTCGCGCACGGTCATGCGCGGGTTCAGGCTCGAGTACGGGTCTTGAAAGATGATCTGCATCTTGCGCCGCAAGGGGCGCATCTCGGCGTGCGAGAGCGGGAGGATGTCGCGTCCGTCGAAGATGACGCGACCGTACGACGGCTCGACGAGGCGGAGCATGATGCGGCCGAGCGTGCTCTTGCCGCAGCCGCTCTCGCCGACGAGGCCCAGCGTCTCGCCGCGCCGCACGCGGAGCGAGACGGAGTCGACCGCGCGCACGACCTGCTCGGACCGGCCGAAAAAGCCGGATTTCACCGGGTAGAACTTGCTCACTTTTTCCGTCGCCAGCAGCGTGCGCGGGCGGCTGCCCTGTTCCGGCGCGCCCGGAGGCGGCCGGGTCGACAGGGCGACGTGCTTCTCGGTCTCGGTGGCCACGCTCAGACCTCGCTCGCGCGGAAGCAGCGCGACGCGCGGCCGTCCCCCGCGTCAGGGACGGGCAAGAGCTCCGGCTCGGCGGCGCGACACTCGGCCACGACCATCGCGCAGCGGTCGGCGAAGCGGCAGCCGCGCCCGAGGTGCCGAAGGTCCGGCACCATGCCCTCGATCGTAGGCAGGCGCGTGCGGGCGCCGGCGGGACCCCGAGGCGCCTCGCTCTTCGCGCGCGGCAGGCTCGCGAGGAGGCCGCGCGTGTACGGGTGCCGCGGCGCCGCGAACATGTCGCTCGCCTTGCCGGTCTCGACGACCTGCCCGGCGTACATCACGACGACGTACTCGCAGAACTCGGCGACGACGCCGAGATCGTGGGTGATGAGCAGCACGCTCATCTTCATCTCGCGCTGCAGCTTTCGGAGCAGCTCGAGGATCTGCGCCTGGATCGTGACGTCGAGCGCGGTCGTCGGTTCGTCGGCGATGAGGAGCTTCGGCTGGCACGCGAGCGCCATCGCGATCATGACGCGCTGGCGCATGCCGCCGGAGAGCTGGTGCGGGTAGGCGCGCGCGTTCACGTCGGGGGAGGGGATGCCGACGAGGCGCAGCATCTCCACCGCGCGCGTCCACGCCTCGCCGCGCGATTTGTCCTGGTGCAGGCGCACCGCCTCGACGATCTGCGAGCCCACCGTGTAGACGGGGTTCAGGCTCGTCATCGGCTCCTGGAAGATCATCGAGATGTCGTTGCCGCGAATCGCGCGCATCTCGCGCTCGGGCAGCGCGAGGAGGTCCTTGCCGGAGAGCTCGATCTTCCCTGTCTCGATCTCCGCCGGCGGCATCGGGAGGAGCCGCAGGATGGACAGCGCCGTCACGCTCTTGCCGCACCCGCTCTCGCCGACCAGGCCCACGTTCGTCGCCTCGGGCACGTCGAACGAGACGCCGGCGACCGCGCGCAGCTTGCCGCTGTCGGTCCGGAAGCTCGTGACGAGATCCTTGACGGAGAGGAGCACCAGAGGACGGTAGCAGAACGGGTGCGTGCGACGAAGCGCGGCGCGCCGCCTCGTGAGCGGTCGCGCGCCCGGTCAGTCCGGCCGTCGGCGCCGGAGCGCGCGCAGGCTGCCCGGCGCAGAGAGCCAGAGGAGGATCCAGAGCGCGAGGAAGACGGCGAAGCCGACGCAAATGAGGTGGTTGTAGACGAGCACGTCGCCGTGGAAGCGCGAGGCCACGAGCGTCCCGATCCACCACGCGACGAACGCCGTGTGGACCGCGTGCTCGCGCACGCGCCGCATCACGCTCGGCGCCGTCGCGGCCGCCCGAAAGAGCAGCGCCGGCACGACGACGAGGATCGCGTAGTAGTAGTTCGCGGGGATGTTGAAGACGAACATGAACATCGCCCCGAAGAGGAGCGCCGCCTCGTAGGGCCGACGACGGGCGCACGCGAGCGCCGCGGCGCCGGCGGTGACGAGCTGCAGCGGCACGGCGACGGCGCGCATCGACTGCCACGTGGCCTGGAGGCGCAGGTTCCAGTCGCGGAAGTTCACGAGGCCGTCGTGGCCCATGAAGTTCTGCGACGGCACCCAGTCGCGCCAGGTGAGGACCTTCTTCAGGCCGATGTGCATCGTGTAATAGATGTCGCCGTGGTGGACGATGCGGGCGAAGAAGACGCTCCACGGCGCGACGCCGAAGAAAACGACGCTCAAGACGACGAGCCCCGCGGTGGTCGCGACGAAGCCTACGCCGAAGCGCTTGAGGTGCCCGCGCGCCGCCGGCTCGCGGAGCGCGCGCGCGGCGAGCGGGATCAGGGCGCCGACGGCGAACCCGAGCGGGAAGACGCGGTCGCACGCCGCGGCCGCGAAGAAGGCGCCGGCGAGCGTCCAGCGGCCGCGGCGCATCGCGGCGAGCGCGACGACGACGCTCGTGATCCACGTGTACCGCAGGAACGCGCCGCCGTTCCAGCCGTAGCTCGCGATGAAGCTCGCGCCGAAGAACACCACCGCGTACGTCGCCGCGAGGCCGCCGAACGCGCGGCGGAGGGCGATGAAGCACACGATGAGCAGCACGACGTCGAGGGACGTCGCGACGAGGAACGTGCGCATCCCCGCGCCGCGGATGGGCACGACGTGCGCGACCGCGCCGCCGAGCAGCACCCACGTCGGCGGCGGGTTGAAGCCGGCGTCGTAGACGACGTCGTTCCACCACTCGTCGGGCACCAGGCGCTGCAGCTCGCGGATGTCGCCCTCGAACGCGGCCCAGCGCGCGGGCGAAAAGCGCGGCCGGTGCACGTCGCGGCAGCGCGCGAGCGCCTTGCCGCGCGGGTTGTCGCGCAGCACGTCGTCGAGATCGCGCACCCACTCCGTCGTGATCCGCGGCGGCACCTGCTCGTCCGCGGCGATCTCGACGTCCGCGAGCACCGTGCAGTCGTAGAGGCCCGAGTAGCCGAGCTCGGCGAAGTACTTCGCGCCGACGTAGTAGTGGAAGAACTCGTGGAAGTGCAGCGGCTGGTGGACGATCGCCTTCGGCCGCGGGCCGGCGGCGCGGCCGGGGTCCGT
>JAYVXL010000797.1:0-3508 GCA_043785185.1 Myxococcales bacterium | reverse complement strand
CGTGGTGCGGCGGCACCGCGAGCGCCCAGTTCGTCGCGAGGATGTCGCCCGGCCCCGTCAGGAGCTCGAGCTCGCCGTACAGTTGCGCGCCTGCGGTCGCGACGTACTGGCGCTCGGCGGCGCCGAGCAGGCCGCCGACCGACGCCGTCGCGGGCCGACCCGGAGGCAGCCCTTGCGGCATCTGCGCGAGGCGCGCGCGGAGCGACTTGTTCGCGCCGTCGTTGGGGTCGATCGCGAGCGCCTCGTTCAGCGCCTTCACCGCTTCGTCGCGCTCGCCGCGCGCCGCGTGCCCGCGCGCTTTGCCGGCCCACGCCGCCGCGCTCCGCGGATCGAGCGTGAGCGCGTTGTCGAACGCGGCGATCGCGCGATCGTGCTGCATCGCCTGAACCTGGTGCAGCCCCTCCTGAACCCAGCCGAGCGCGTCACGTCCCTGCACCGACCCCGGCGCGCCGGCAGAGAGCACCGCGCCGCAGTAGAGGCAAACGCGCTTCGGCTGCACCTGCCGGCCGCATTTCGGACAGGAAATCATGGAACACCCTGACCCACCGGGGAAGCGTACCGCGCGCGCCCAATCGGGCCAAAAACCCCGCGCTTCGCCGCCGGGTGCGATATTCCTTAACGTATGGGCCGCGTGATGCAGGAGGTCGACGATCTTTTCGCCGAGCTGGATCAGCTCCTCAAGAACCCCGACGCCGGCGCACAGCTTGCCGAAAACGGCGTCAACATCAGCCTCGCGATCGTCGCGGCGGACGGCCTCAAGGCGTACCTTCACGGCGAAAAGGAGCGCGCCGCCGAGGAGCTCGGGACGGCGGCCGAGGAGATCTCGGCGCGCATCCTCGCCGCGCGCGCGTTCGCGGGCCAGGAGCCGTCGTGACCGTCCGCAACTCCACCGGCGGCGTGCCCACGCTGAAGACCGGCTTCGCGCACCCGCACCCCGAGCCGCTCAGTGGCGCGCGCTACTCGGCGAGCGAGCTGATGCCTGGCAACCAGCGCGTCCTCATGCTCGATCAGCGAAAGCTCCCGACGCTCGAGTCGTACGTGACGTACACGCGCGTCGAGGAGGTCGCCGAGGCGATCCGCACGATGGTCGTGCGCGGGGCGCCCGCGATCGGCGTCGCGGCGGCGTACGGGCTCGTGCTCGCGGCCGCGTGCGAGCATGGAGACGGGTCTGCGTTCGTCGCCGCGATTGCGCGCGCCGACGCGACGCTGCGCGCAGCGCGCCCGACGGCGGTGAACCTCGGGTGGGCGCTCGATCGCGTCGGCAAGGCGGCGCTCGCGGCCGCGACCGAGCCGCCGCCCGCGCGCGTCGAACGCGTGGCCGAAGCGGCGCGCCAGCTTCACCGCGAAGACGTCGCGGCGTGCCGGCGCATCGGAGAGCTCGGCGCGGCGCGCGTCCCCGCGGGCGCCACGATCCTCACGCACTGCAACGCCGGCGCGCTCGCCACGGGCGGCTACGGCACGGCGCTCGGTGTCATCCGCGCGGCGCACGAGGCCGGCAAGAAGGTGCGCGTCCTGGCGTGCGAGACGCGCCCGCTCCTGCAGGGGGCGCGTCTCACCGCGTGGGAGCTCGCGAAGGACGAGATCCCCGTCGAGGTCATCACCGACTCGATGGTCGCGCACTTCATGGGGCGCGGCGAGGTCGACGTCGTGATCGTCGGCGCCGATCGCATCGCGCGCAACGGGGACACCGCCAACAAAATCGGCACCTATGGCGTCGCGTGCATCGCGGGCGCGCACGGCGTGCCGGTGTACGTCGCCGCCCCGTGGAGCACGGTGGATCTGGACTGCAAGGACGGCGCCGCCATCCCCATCGAGCAGCGCAGCGAGCGCGAGGTCACCCACCCGGAAGGCGTGCAAATCACCCCCGACGCCGTGCGGGCGCGCAACCCGGCGTTCGACGTGACGCCCGCGCGCCTCCTGGCCGGCATCGTGACCGAGCGCGGCGTGGCCTCCCCGGTGGACGAGGCCCACCTCGCGGGGCTTGCGCCGGCGCCGGGCGCATAGCAGAGGCAGGGTGTCGCCAATGGTTCGCGCCTTCTCGCCCTCTCGCCTCGCTGGCCTCGCTGGCCTCGCTGGCCTCGCACGCCTCGCTGGCCTCGCTCGCCTCACGCTGGCCGTCCCCGCCGCCATCCTCCCCGCCCTGTCGGCCGGCCTCGGCTGCGGGGCGAGCAGCGCGAGCCACGGCTTCAGGCCCAGCGACGGCGGCGGCGTGCCCACCGACGCGGCCGGCGTCCTCGTCGGCAACGACGGCGGCCTCGACACGAACGGCTGCAGCGACGCATCCAAGCTCGTCTACGTCGTCTCGAAGGAGTCGGGCCTCTACAGCTTCGAGCCGCTCTCACAAGCGTTCACGCGGCTCGGCACCGTGACGTGCCCGAGCGGCGGCGTGCCCAACTCGATGGCCGTCGACCGCACGGGCACCGCGTGGATCTCGTTCACCGACGGCGCCGTCTTCAAGGTCAGCACGAAGGACGCGTCGTGCTCGGCGTCCCCGTACGTCGCGAATCAGCTAGGTTTCCTCACGTTCGGCATGGGCTACGCCTCGAACGCCGCCGACCCTAAGACCGACACGCTCTTCATCGACGATCACAACGGCAAGGGTCTCGCGAAGGTCGATCCGAGCGGCAAGGCCACGCTCATCGCCCCGTTCGGCGCGCCGCTGCAAGGCAAGAACGGCGAGCTGACGGGCACGGGCGACGGCCGCCTGTTCGGCTTCTTCACGACGCTGCCGGCGCAGGTCGCCGAGATCGACAAGGCGACGGGCGCGATCCTGTCGAGCCAAGTCCTGCAGTCGGTGAGCACCGGGAGCGAGTGGGCGTTCTCGTTTTGGGGCGGCGATTTCTACCTCTACACGGCGCAGCCCGTGGGGAGCGGCCTGCCGCAGAACGCGACGACGAGCGACGTGACGCGCTACCGCCCGAGCGACAAGAGCGTCACCGTCCTCAAGCAGAACATCGGCTTCCGCATCGTCGGCGCCGGCGTCTCCACGTGCGCGCCGACGACCGCGCCGAGGTGAGCCGGAGGGGCGGGCGGTTGACCGCCTTGGCCCCTGGCGCTACGTGAATGCGGTGACCACCGAAGGCCCCACGCCGCCGCCGCCCTCGCGCTTCGCCCCCAAGCCGCCGTGGCTCAAGGTGCGCGCGCCCGGTGGCGAGACGTACGGCCGGCTGAAGGAGACGTTCCGCGCGCTCGATCTCCACACCGTCTGCGAGGAGGCGCGCTGCCCGAACGTCGGCGAGTGTTGGAGCGAAGGCACGGCGACGGTCATGCTCCTCGGCGACACGTGCACCCGCGGCTGCCGCTTCTGCGCCGTCACCACCGGCGATCCGCGCGGCGCGGTCGACGTGCGCGAGCCCGAGCACGTCGCGCGCGCGATCGCGAAGCTCGAGCTCACGTACGTCGTCCTCACGATGGTCGACCGCGACGATCTGCTCGACGGCGGCGCCGCCCACGTCGCGCGCACGGTGTCGCGCCTGAAGGAGCTGCGCCCCGATCTGCTCGTCGAGAC
>JAYVXL010000796.1:0-3511 GCA_043785185.1 Myxococcales bacterium | reverse complement strand
GGCCTCACGACGCGCGCACGCGCGGGTCGAGCGCGGCGTAGCAGACGTCGACGACCAGGTTGCTGACGACGACGGCGCTGCTCGTGACCAGCACGGCGCCGAGGATGAGGGGCCCGTCGCGGTCGAGCATCGCGTTCACGCTCATCGCGCCGAGGCCAGGCCAGCGGAAGAGCGTCTCGGTCACGACGGCGCCGCCGACGAGCGTGCCGAGGTCGAGCCCGAGCACGGTGACGAGCGGCATGAGCGCGTTGCGGAGCGCGTGCCGTACGACGACGCCCGCGCGGCTCACCCCCTTGGCGCGTGCTGTGCGCACGAAGTCCTGGCCGAGGACGCCGATCATCTCGTCGCGAACCAGGCGCGTGTACGACGCCGCGCCGAAGAGCGCGAGCGTCACCGCAGGCAGGATCGCGCTGATGGCGTGGTCGAGCGGTTCCTTGCCGTACCCGTCGGGCGGAAGAACGTGGAGCCAGTGCCCGAAGACGTACTGGAGGAGGAGCCCGGTGATGAACGTCGGCGCGCTCACGCCGAGGAGGCTAAGGCCCACCGCGGCGCGATCGGTCATCGTGTCACGCCGCACGGCGGCGAGAACGCCGAGCCCTACGCCGAAGAGCACCTGGAGCAGGATCGCCGCCGCCGCGAGCTGCAGCGTCCGCGGCAGCCGCTCGCCCAGGATGGTCACGACCGGTCGGCGCAAGGTGAAGCTCTTGCCGAGATCGACGTGCACGGGCCCGAACGCCGCGCACGAGCCGTGCAACGTGTCGCCCGGGGCGACGATGCTCGGCCCGCCGTGGACGAGTCGCCGCATGAAGAGGCCGTACTGCGCGTGCACCGGCAAATCGAGGCCGAGCTGTTGTCGAATTCGCGCGACGTCGGCGGGCCGCGCCTGCGGGCCCGCGACCATCCGCGCGGGATCGGTGGGCAGGAGGTTGTTCACGAAGAACGTCGCGGTGACGACCGTCCACACGACGAGCGCCGCCCACGCGAGCCGCCGCAGGAGGAAGCGCGTCATCGCGGCCGCCCGCTCGCGCGTCCGCCGCCGAGCAAGCTGCCGAGCGCCTCGCGCATCCCCAGCGCGCGCGTGAGGCCGGCCGCGCGTCGCTCGGATTCGCGGTCCAGCCACACCGCGGCGACGTTCTGGTTCAACGTCGGGTGCATCTTGTAGCCGCGCACGTACGGCTGCGAGACGACGTAGCCCCGCGTGTTGTGCGTGAAGGCCCAAGGCGCGTCGTCGCAGATGGTCGCGTTCACCTCGTCGAAGAGCGCGGCGCGCGCGTTGCCGTCGAGCTCGCCGTGGGCGCGGTCGAGGAGCGCGTCGACGCGGGCGTTGCGATAGAAAGCGGTGTTGCTCGTGTCCTCGTCGTTGATGGACCCTCCGGAGAAGAGCGGCTCGAAGAAGTTGCTCGGGTCCGGAAAGTCCATCTGCCAGCTGCCCTCGGAGAAGGCCGATTTCCCGCGCCGCCGTGTGAACGCCGACCACGTGGGCGTGCTCATGAGACGGATCTCGACGCGCACGCCGATCTTGGCGAGGTCCTGCTGGACGAGCTGCGCCGTGTACTCGGGCATCCCCGCTTTGTACGCGTAATAGGGGATCGCGTTGGGGTAGCCGCCCGCGCCGGTCGCCGGATCGTACGGGTACCCGGCCTTGCGCATGTGCTCGAGCGCGGCGGCCCGGTCGAAGCGCTGACGACCCGGGAAATCCTCGCGATAGCCGGGCACCGACGGCGGCAGCACCTGGTACGCCGGGCGCACCCTCGTGGGCGCCACCTGCCGGAAGTGCTCGCGGTCGATCGCCGCAGCGACCGCGCGGCGGAGTTCGACGTTGTCGAACGGCGCGAGCTCGACGTTCATCGCTTGGCCGTACAGCGTTCGCTCCGGGACGTACGCGCCGAACGGCTTCCACCGCGGGTCCGTCTGGAAGCGGAGCATATCCGCCTGCGAGAACTCCTGGATGGAGTCGAGCTCGCCGGACTCTAGCTTGTAGCGCTCGTTCGGAATCGCCATCCCGAACGTCCATGTGATGCCGTCGAGGTACGGGCGCCCCGGCATGAAGTAGCCGTCATGGCGGACAACGGTGATGCTGCGCCCGCGCTCCCAGCCCCCGGGCCTCAGCTTGAACGGCCCCGCGCCGCACGGGTGCCACGTGTCCGAGTACTCCGCTCCGCCGGACCTGCAGACCGGCCGCAGCGTCGTGAGGGCGAACGCCGGCAGGAACGTCGCGTCGGGCGCTTCGAGCGAGAACGCGACGACGTAGCGACCGAGCACGCGCACGCCGCGGAGCGCCGGCGACTTCTTTTCAATGAAATCGTTGTACCCGACCAGCTTGTCGAAAGAGCTCGAAGACGGGTTCGGGGTGCCAGGGTGAAGCGCGCGCTCGACGGAGCGCTTGACGTCCTCCGCGGTGAGCTCTTCGCCGTCGTGGAAGCGCACGCCTTCGCGGAGCGTGAAGCGGTACGTCCGGCCGCCGTCGTCGACCTCCCACCGCTCGGCGAGCATCGGCACGAGCTTTCCGGCCTCGTCGTACTCGACGAGGCCGTTGAAGAGGAGCGCGACGAGCGGCGTGGCGAGCCCGTCGCTCGTCGCGGCCGGGTCGAGCGCGCGGATGTCGCCGAACGACGCGAGGCGCAGCGTGCCCCCGCGTCGCGGCGACTCGCCCTCGTCGTGCGCCCGCGGGAGAGGCGCGGCAAGCTCGCCGCTGCACGCTCCGAGAAATATACTGAAAAGAAGAGCGCCGGCCCGCGACGTGAGGCGCACCTCACGTCCTTCGCCGAACGCGAGGCGATCCTCACGTTGCGCCGAGGACGTGCGGCGCGCCTCGCGCCCTGTCCAGCCCGGGTCAGTCTTCGCGGGGATCGAGCGCGTCACGCAGCCCCTCTCCGAGGAGGTTGAAGCCGAAGACCGCGAGGAGGATCGCCACCCCCGGGCCCGCGAGGAGCCACGGCGCGGTCTGGTAGACGTCCTGCCCTTCGAACAGCATGTGCCCCCACGTCGCCACCGGCGGCGACACGCCGACCCCGAGGTAGCTGAGGACGCTCTCGGCCACGATCATCTGGGCGACCGACATCGTCGCGACGACGATGAGCGGGCCCGCGACGTTCGGCAGCACGTGCCGAACGAGGATCGCCACCGTCGACTGCCCGAGCGCGCGCGCCGCCACGACATAGTCGTTCTGGGTGATTTGCATCGTCTTCGCGCGCAAGAGACGCGCGATGCCGAGCCACCCGGTGAGCCCGAGCGTGGCGAGGATGCTGGTCGTCGTCGTGCGATCGAGCGCCGCGCCGACGGCCATCACGAGCAGGAGAAAGGGGAAGGAGAGGCCCACGTCGACGAGGCGCATCAGCGCGGTGTCCGCGTTGACGTCCACGCCCGCCTGCAGCGCCGCCGTCCGGCCGCGCGCGCCGAGTCGCCACGCGAGCGCGCCGCCCGCGAGCACGCCTAGCGCGGACGCCGGCCTCCCGAGCACGACGAGCACGACGGCACCCGCGGCGGCGACGAGGAACGGCCACGGCACCCG
>JAYVXL010000795.1:0-3512 GCA_043785185.1 Myxococcales bacterium | reverse complement strand
CGTCGTCGGCTCGGGCGGCGTCGCGCGGCCGAGCAGGAGCCAGCCGAGGCCGCCCACGAGGAGCACCGCCGCGACGAACGCGAGGAGGCCGCGTCGATCGCGCGGTCGCGGCAGCGGCACGGTGATGTCGTCGCGCGTTCCCTTGCTGGCTTTCGCTGCGCCACCGGCGGGCAGATCCATCGTCGGCGCCGAGCCGGGGTGGCCCGCGCCGCCCGCGGCGACGATGATCCCCTCGGCGTCCTTTACCTTGCGGCCAACCGGCACCGGACGCGGCGAGACGGCGTAGTCGGCTTCGCGCTCGCCGCTCGTCTCCTTTTTGCGCGGCTTGGTCTTGGTGTCCGGATCGGGCACCTCGAGCAAACCGGACAGGAGCTGCTCGGTCGTCGTCGTCTCGGGCGCCGCGCCCGGCGTGACGCCCGGACCCTGCACGGCCGTGACGCGCACGTCCTTCGGCCCCGCTTTGCCGAGCTTCGGCGGAAAGATCGGGTCCGTGGAGTTCGGCCCGCTCGAAGGCGTGGGATCGGTGTCGTCGGTCTGCATCGCGGGGTTCCGTAGGTTTAGCCCATTTTGCGAAGGGCTCAACGGGGGCTCGTGCATCGGGTCTCCGAGGGCGGGCTGCGCGGCAAGTGTCCTCTTCCCGAGCCCGATGGTCAAAAACCTGGGGCGAGCGCCCGGCCGAAAGGTCGGCCGTGGACGCCCACGCGCGCGGCGGCGCCGGGGGGCGGCGCCGCGACGCGCGGAGCTCGAGCGCTCCGCCTACGAAGCGCGCGTCGTCCGGCCATTCTGACGGCGTCGGCGACGGAGCGCGCCGAGCATCGCCAGGCCCCCGAAGCCCACGAACGCCCACGACGGCGTCCGCTTCGCGTCGACGGTGCGGCAGCCGCAGCCGCCGTTGTCGCCGGTGCCGCCGTCGCCGCCGTCTCCGCCGTCGGCCGCGGCGTCCGCGCCAGGACTGCCGGCGTCGCGTCCGCCGGCGCCCGAATCGGTGCCGCCGCGGCTTCCGGAGTCGGCCGTGGAACCGGAGTCGTCCCCGGAGCCGGAGTCGGTGCCCCCGTTGCTTCCTGAGTCGTCGCCGGACCCCGCGTCGTTGCCGGAGCCGGCGTCGCTCCCGGAGCCGGCGTCGTTTCCTGCGTCGTCGGAGCCGGAGTCGCTCCCGGCGTCGGCGCCGGCGTCGATGACCCCGCCGCCGCAGACGTTCGCGGTGCCGCCGCCGCCGCACGTCTGCGGCGCGGCGCACGCGGCGCCGCACGAGACGGTGCCGCCGCAGCCGTCGGGGAGGGTCCCGCAGTTGTCGGGGGCCGGGCAGGTCGTGATGGGTACGCACGTGGCGACCGACACGGTCGCCGTCGCGGCGTGGACCGCCGAAGGGGCCTTGCCGATGACGGTGAAGGTCACCGGGCTCGGCGTCACGGGCGCACCCGCCGCGGCCGTGAGCGTCAGCGTCGAGGTCGCGCCGGTCATGACGGTCGCGGGCGCGAACGCGCCGGTCACACCGGTCGGCAAATCCTGCACGCTCAGCGCGATGCTCTCGGCCACTCCCGCGGCCGACGGCGTCGTGACGGTAAACGTGGCCGGCGTTCCCGGGGCCACAGTGCGGGTAGCCGGCGACAGCGCGATCGAGAAGTCGTTCGCGCCGCAGTTCGGGAACTTCGTGCTGGCGATGAACGTCCTCCAGTTCGAGCTGCCGTTCGCCTGGTAGAGCTCCTGCGTGTACCAGAAGGTGCAGTCGTCGACCGGGTCGACGGTCATGTTGCTGTAATCGCCCCAGCGGCCCGCGGTCTGATTGCCCGCGCCCGTGTCGATGACGGCCTCGGACTGGCCCATGGTTCCCGCGGGATCCGCCGCGGTTCGACCGGTCCACGCGATCGACGGGTTCCGCGTCGCGCTGGAGATCGAGTAGCCGAGCGCCATGTCGCCCGCCATGTCCTGCGCGAGGCTGCCCATCCAGCGCCAGTTCGTGTCGCTCGGCGCGTAGGTGCCTTGCTGGAAGAGCGTCGGGGTCCCGGCCGGCAGCCGGATCTCGTACCAGCGGATGCCGCCGGTCGCGCCCGCCACGACGGAGTGATTGACCATCAACGCCTCGTGCGTGCCGAAGTTGCGGTAGGTGAACCGAAACATCAGGCGGTCATCGAGGCTCGCGATCTTCGCGGTGCCCTTCTCGGGAACGCAGTCGGCGCCTTGCGTCGAGTAACAGGTCGGCGTGAAGTCGGCGACGCGAAGCGCGGTCGGGCCGGTGAGCTTGCTGTTCGCGGGCGTCGTCCAGTCGAGCGTGAGCGACCAGAGGTCCACCTGGTTGTAGGCCGGGCCGCACTGGCTGTAGTCGAACTGCATGAACCAGCCGGGCGCGCCGACCGGCGGGCGAATCTTGCCATCGAGGCTAATCGGCAGCGCGCCGCCGACCTGGAACGGCTCGACCGGAGGCGGTCCGCCGTCCGTCGGGCACGCGGTGACGGCGGGGAACGGTTGGACGAAGCACTGCTGCGCCGCCGGCTGGCCCGACAGCATCTTCACGCGATCGTAGGCGCAGAAGTCCGCGCCCTTGAAGTCGAAGCCCCCGGCGCTCGCGCCGTTCGCGTCGAAGACGTTGAACGTCGCGTAGTAGCCGTCCGGCCAGATGCCGAACTTGCCGTAGTCGTTGATCGAGTAGTTGTATTTGAAGTCGTAGAGCCAGTACGCGCCGGTCGGATCGCCCGTCTTGGAGACCGCGACGCACTGGTACGACGGGCCGCCGACCGTGTTGATGCCGGGCAGCGAGAACTGCGTGATGAACCAGCGATCGGCGAGCTGGTCGTAGACGACCACGGGGTCGCCGTCGTTTCGCGTCCCGCAGCCGTTGCCGGGGTTGGTGCCGACGTAGCCGTTCCACAGGTTGACGAGCGCGTTGCCCGCCACGGCGACGCTGCCGTTCTTGTTCCAGATCTCGAGGTTGGTGTTGACGGTCTGGACGAAGTGTCTCGGGCCGACCGCGCCGTTGGTGTCCGGCGGGTAGCCGCCGAGCGCGCTGCCGCCTTGCCCCGCGAAGTTGAGGAGCGTCGCCGGCATGCTCGAGATCGGAACGTCGGTCTGGGCGATCGTGTCGACGGTCAGGCCGTGAAGCGGGAGATACGTGCGCGGCGCCTTGAGCGGCCGGTGCTCGCGCCCCTCGTCCTCCTCCTCGCGGGCCGGCACGCGCGGCGCCGTCGCGAAGGGCACCGAGCTCTCGGCGCGGGAGACTTGGACCGAGGGGCTCCCCTGGACCGCGGACCGAGACGTGTCGGCCGGCCCGTAGTTTGGGGACCGCTCGGTCAGCGCCCCGCGCGTCAGCGCGGTGGTCGCGGCGCGGTCCGCCTCCTGCGTCTTTCCCACGTCCGGCCCGTTGCCCTGCGAGCAGGCGGCGGCCACACAGATCACACCCAGCGACACGAGCGCGAGCGCCCGACCGTTGGCCCCGGCCACGAACGAAAATGTACCCACGGTTGAACCTCTCGGAAGACGCGGCCGACTCGCGCGCGCGGCGCACTCTGCAGCAACCC
>JAYVXL010000794.1:0-11294 GCA_043785185.1 Myxococcales bacterium | reverse complement strand
GCCGCCGGTGCCGATGCCGGTGCCGCCGGCGTGCGCGGCGCCGGTGCCGGAGCCCGAGCCGTGGCCGCCGCCGGTGCCCGCGCCGCCGCCGTGACCGTCGTCGTGCGCCGCGCCGGGCGCAGCAGGTGTGGGCGCAACAGCGCCGGGAGGAGCGGGCGCGACAGCGCCGGGCGCCGCAGGGCCGGGGGCGGGCGCCTGCGCGTGCGCTTCCTTGATGAGCGCGAGCGCCGAGTGCTTCTCGCCGGCCCCCGCGGGCGCGGCGTGCTCGGCGCCGTGCTCGCCGTGCTCACCGGCGTGAAGCCACGGAAAGAGGTGCCCCATGCTCGCGACGACGGGGAGGAACAGGAGGACGAACACGGGCATGCCGCCCATGAAGAACTCCGCCGTGCGCCGGACCGCGACGCTCCAGTGCGCGCTCGTGAGGCGCTCGATGAGCACGAAGAACGTGCCGCCGAACGCGAACGTCAGGAACAAGAAGAACGCGAACATGTACGAAAACGCGAATCGCTCCGGGTCCTGCGTATACCCGTAGCCCGCGGCCGCGAGGCCGAGGACGCCGACGCCCGCGAAGATCTTCCAGTACCCCGCCCACGCGCTCGACTCCGGAATCCGGTAGTCGTTCTTGGCGGCCTTTGCGCCGGGCTGCGTCGTCTTGCCCACGTCTGCTTTGGTGTCGCTCACAGCTTCTGCTCCGCCGGGTAGGAGGCCTGGCTGAGCTGCAGCGCGCGCACGTACGCGACGATGGCCCAGCGGTCGCTCACCGTGGTCTGCGGACCGTACGGCGGCATGTTGCGGATGCCGTTCGTGATGGTCCCGTACAGCTGCCCATCGGGCATGCGGCGAATGCGCTCGAGGTGCAAATTCGTTGGCGCGAGCGCGCCGGCGCCCGGGATCGCGGCCGCGCGCTTGGCGACGATGCCCTGCCCGCTGCCGGTCCCGTCATGGCAAGGCGCGCAGAAGATCGTGTAGCGGGTGCGACCGTGCTCGAGCAGCGCGCCCATGCCGCCGGCGCGGTCGGTGACCTCCTGCGGGATCGCGAGCACCCAGCCGGTGTCGTCCTCCGTGCGCCCCTTCGCCATGCGCGGGTCGATCTCCGCCTCGCGCGAGACGACGCCTTCGACCGGCACGCGCATCGAGCGGTGGTCGTCGAAGTACTCGGAGTACCCCTGAATCTGGTACTTCGGCTGGTCGTACATGTTGCGGATGAAGGTGACCGGGGTCTCCTTGGTCGTCTGACCGCGGCAGCCGCCGAGCGCCGTGGCGGCGAGCACCGTCACCGCGAGGATCGCGCGCTTCATCAGATTTCCTCCTTGAGGAGCTCGACACCGTCGGGGCTGCACGAGTCGAGCAGCGCCTTGGTCTTCTCGACGCTGAATTTGGGATCGTCGGCCGCGACCGACACGAAGAATTTGTCGTCGGTGCAGCCGGCGAAGCGATCCGACTCGAAGATCGGGTGGTGGTGGCGCGGCAGCTTGTTCAGGCCGAGCATGCCGACGACCGTGCCGAGGCAGGAGAAGAGGACCGTCAGCTCGAACATGATCGGGATCTGCGACGGCAGCGAATACGGCGGCTTTCCGCCGATGATGAGCGCGTAGTCGACGCCGTTCATCCACCACATCATCAGCCAGCCGGCTGAGACGCCGGTGAGGCCGCACGCCAGCGTGATCCACCCCAGCTTGCTGTCGCTGAGGCCCATCGCCTTGTCCATGCCGTGCACGGGGTACGGCGTGTGGGCGTCGAAGTTTTTGTAGCCGGCGTCGCGCAGCTTCTCGGCCGCGTGCATGCACGCCGCCGGCTCGCTGAACTCCGCCAGGTACAGCGCGTTGCGCGTCATGGCTTTCCCAGGGGCTTTCGGGAGGTTGGGTTTCTCGACGCTCATGTCACTCTCCCGGCGCAAGCGCCGCGGCGGGCGCCCCGTCTTCGTACTTGTCCTCACGCGCCGGAGCCGCGTGGTCGTGCCCAAAGTGCGGGTCGGCCGACGGCAGCGTCGCCTTCACCTCGGCGATCGCGATCATCGGGATCCAGCGGATGAAGAGGAGGAACGCGGTGAAGAAGAAGCCGAGCGTGCCCATGTACGTGAGCACGTCGACGATCGTCGGCCGGAAGTAGCCCCACGACGACGGGATGAAATCGCGATGGAGCGACGTCACGATGATGACGAAGCGCTCGAACCACATTCCGATGTTGATGAGGATCGAGGCCACGAACATGACCGGGATGTTGGTGCGCATCTTCTTGAACCAGAAGATCTGCGGCGTGATGACGTTGCACGAAATCATCGTCCAGTACGCCCAGGCGTACGGGCCGGTCATGCGGTTCATGAACGTGAACCACTCGTACTCGTTGCCCGAGTACCACGCGATGAAGAGCTCCATGCCGTACGCGTAGCCGACGAGGCTGCCCGTCGTGAGCATGATCTTGTTCATCAGCTCGAGGTGCTTCATCGTCACGATGCTCTTCACGCCGTACACGGCGCGCGTGACGAGCATCAGCGTCATCACCATCGCGAAGCCGCTGAAGACGGCGCCGGCGACGAAGTACGGCGGGAAGATCGTGGTGTGCCAGCCGGGGATGACGCTCGTGGCGAAGTCGAACGAGACGACGCTGTGCACCGAGAGCACGAGCGGCGTCGAGAACGCGGCGAGGATCAGGTAGGCGCGCTCGTAGTTCTGCCAGTGGCGGTTGCTGCCGTGCCAGCCGAGCGCGAAGAACGCGTAGACCTTGCGGCGAATCGCGGTCTTGGCGCGATCGCGCAGCGTCGCGAAGTCCGGAATGAGGCCGACGAACCAGAAGAGCAGCGACACCGTGAAGTAGGTGCTGACCGCGAAGATGTCCCACATGAGCGGGCTCTTGAAGTTCGGCCAGAGCGCCATCTGGTTCGGGATCGGGAACATGTAATACGCGTACCAAGCGCGGCCGATGTGGAGGCCGGGGTACATGCCTGCGCACATGACGGCGAAGATCGTCATCGCCTCGGAGAAGCGGTTGATCGCCGTGCGCCACTTCTGGCGAAAGAGGAACAGGACGGCGCTGATGAGCGTGCCGGCGTGGCCGATGCCGATCCACCACACGAAGTTGGTGATGTCCCAGGCCCAGTAGGTCGGGGAGTTGTTTCCCCAGACGCCGACGCCGAACCAGAACAAGATCGCGACGGCGATGCCGAGGATGCCGGTGAAGCTGGCGGCGAAGAGGAACGCGAACCACCACCCGCGGGGCGCCGGGTTCTCGGTGACCTTGGCGACCGCTTCGGTCACCTCGTGCATCGATATCTTCGGATCGACCAGCGGCGACTCTTCGAGCTCCTTGATGGGAACGATGTAGCCCATCAGACCATCTCCGGGTTCGGGTTGCGGATCTTCGCGAGGTGCGTGGTGCGCGGGTGCGTCCCCAGCTCGCTGAGCAGGCGATAGCCGCGGTCACGCTTTTGAAGGCGCGCGACGCGCGCGGTGGGATCGTTCAAGTCGCCGAAGACGATCGCCTCGGCGGGACATGCCTGCGCGCACGCGGTGGTGACGTCCCCATCCTTCATGGGGCGGCCGGCGCGCTTGGCGTCGATCTTCCCCTCCTGGATGCGCTGCACGCAGTACGTGCACTTCTCCATCACGCCGCGCATGCGCACGGTCACGTTGGGGTTGTTGGCCATCTTCGTCGTCTCGGGCAAATCGCCGTACATCGGCTCGCCCTGGAACTCGAGGTAGTTGAAGCGGCGGACTTTGTACGGGCAGTTGTTCGCGCAGTAGCGCGTGCCGATGCAGCGGTTGTACGCCATGTCGTTCAGCCCCTCGGGGCTGTGCTCGGTCGCGTTGACCGGGCAGACGTTCTCGCACGGCGCTTCCTCGCACTGTACGCACGCGACGGGCTGCACGGCGACGAGCGGATCCTTCTCGTCGAGGTGCGGGTCCTTCTGCGCGGCGTAGCCGTTCCTGTAGTAGCGGTCGATGCGAATCCAGTGCATCTCGCGGCCGCGCTGGACCTGGTCCTTGCCCACGACCGGGATGTTGTTCTCGCTCTGGCACGCGATGACGCAGGCGTTGCAGCCCGTGCACGCGTTCAGATCGATCGACATGCCCCAGCGGTGGCCCTTCGTGTAGTCGACGGGCGTCCAGAGCGGCAGGACCTTGGGGTCCGGCGTCCGGTACTGCGGGAACATCGGGGTCTGCTTGTACTCTGCAAGGGTTGCGTCGATGGCGACCGGGCGGCCCTCCATCGAGTGGTGCTCTTGCGTCTGGGCGAGCAGGTAAGTCTTGCCCGTCTTGGTGGCCTTCACCCCGTCGGTGAAGCCCATCGCGTCGCTCGTGCGGAGCGCGCCGGCGTTGAAGCCGCGCATCTTGCCGTTGATCGGGAGCTTCTGCGTGATCGGGTACGTGTCGATGCCCTTGCTCCAGTCGCGCTCGTCCTCGTTGCCGCCGAAGCGCCCGGCGCGCGTGCGGCCCCAGCCGAGGTGCACGGTGACGGCGCGGTCGGCGTGGCCGGGGAGGATCCACGCGGCGATCTCCAGCTTGCCGCCTTCGCGCGCGAGCTCCACCACGTCGCCGCTCGCGATGCCGAGCGCGGCGGCGGTGGCCGGCGAGAAGTACGCGGCGTTGTCCCAGCAGATCTTCGTCATCGGATCGGGCAGCTCGAGGAGCCACGCGTTGTTGGCGTGGCGGCCGTCGAACAGCTTGGGGTCCGGCGCGAAATTCACTTCGAGGTTCCCCTCATCGAGCGGCTTGCCGGGCTTGATTTGCGCCACCGCGGCGGCCACGTCGGCCTCGCGGACGGCCATCGCCGGGAACGGGCGGGTGACGGCGCCGGTGACGACGCCGCGCTGCAGCGCCTTCTTCCACTCGCGGTCGAGCGTGAGCGGCTGCGGGTAGCTCGCGCGGAGCGTGGCCTGCACGAGCTGGTAGCCGCTCGGGCTCTCGCCGGCGATGCGGCCAAGCAGCTCGACGGGCGAGAGGCCGCCGTGGAGCGGCGCGATCAGCGGTTGCTGCACGCTGTAAGTGCCGTCGAGGCCGCGCTGGTCTCCCCAGGTCTCGAGCTCGTGGGCGAGCGGCACGTGCCAGCCCGCCTTCGCGCTCGTCTCGTCCTCGCTCGCGGCGAGCTGAACCAGCGTCGCGCCGCTGGAGGCGAGGCGCTCGCTGAATTTCAGGTCCGCCGGGACCTCGTAGGCCGGGTTGCCGCCGAGCACGATGAGCGTCTCGACGCGCTTGCTGTCGAGATCCGCGAGGAGCGCCTTCAGATCGGTGATCTGGTCGGTCTCCTCCGGGTCGGTGACCGGGAAGTACTGGACGGTCTGCCCGGCGTTGCCGAGCGCAGCGTTGAGCGCGTGCGCGAGCGCGTGCACGCGGGCGGGCTGACGCGCGCCGACGGTGATGACGCTCTTGTTCTTCGCCGCCGCGAGCTCCGCGGCGACGACCTTGATCCACTTCTCGGGCACGCCGTCCACCTTGGCGGCGCTCACCTGGGAGACCGCGCCGGCGACGCCGCCGAGCGAGATGCCGTGCGCCGTCGCGAGCTCGTTGCCGAGCGCGGCGAGGTAGCGCCCGACGTCGCGCGCCGGCAGGCGGAGGCGGTGATCCGCGTTGGCGCCCGTCGTCGTGTACGACGGCTCGACCACGTAGAGCCGGCTCATCGGATCGTTCGGCGCGTTCAAGCGGCGGCCGCGCGCGAACTGGCGCGTCGCGCGGATCATGCCGGCTTCGGTCTGCAGAAAGTCCGAGTCGAGCGCGACGATGACCTTCGCGTGCTGGTAGTCGTTCACCGTCGAGACGGCCTGACCAAACGCGATGCGCGCGCCCTCGCGCGCGTTCGACTCGTTCACCGACGTGAACGAGTGGAAGCGGGCGTGCGGCAGCTTCGCGCGAATCAGCTCGCGCAGGCGGATGAACGTCGGGCTGTTCGTCGGCGGGGTGAGGAAGCGCAGCTTCGCGCCTTGATCGGCCTCGTACGCCTTCACCTTTGCGGCGAGCCAGGTCTCGAACTCCTCGAACTTCGCCGGCTCGAGCGCGCCGCCGGCGCGGTGCTTCACGCCGTTCGAGCGATCGGGGTCGTACAGATCGAGGATGGACGCCTGCGTCCGCACGTCCGTCGCGCCGAGGCTCGCCGGGTGGTCGGGGTTGCCCTCGATCTTCGTCGGGCGCCCCTCGTGCGCCTCGACGAGCAGACCGATCGCCTCGCCGCGGTCGTAGCGCACGGTGGCGTAGTGGTACGGGATGCCCGGGAGCGAGTACTCCGGCATCCGGGTGTACGGGACGATCTTCTCGACCGGACGGCGCGCGCAACCCTCGAGGCCGGCGATCGCGGCGGTGAGTCCCGCGAACATCATGAAGCCGCGGCGACCGAGCGCCTGCTCGTCGCCCGCGCTCGCCTTGGCGAGGTTGAACGGGAACTCGGCCTCCGCGCGCTTCTTGGCCGCCTCCGGGTCCACCTTCTCTTCGAGGCTCTTCCAGAACGTCGGCGCGGCCTCGCGGGGCTTCGCAAACTCGTACGCTTCGCGCTTACTCATCGGTGGCACCCGGAGCAGTGTTCAGGGGGGTGGACTTCGGGCGCTTTGAAGCCCGGCGACTGTTCGGGGGTCCACGTCATGTTGGTGACCTGATCCTTCGGCCGCAAATTCTTGACCGGGTCGCGGTGGCACTCGAGGCACCAGCCCATGGCGATCGGCTCGGCGATCCGCACGACCTCCATCTGGTCGATGCGACCGTGGCACGTCACGCAGCCGACGCCGGCGGAGAGGTGCGCGGAGTGATCGAAGTACGCGTGGTCCGGCAGCTTGTGCAGCTGGACCCACTCGACGGGCATGTTCGTCTCCCAGCTCTTTTTCAACGGCGCGATGCGCGCGGAGTCGGAGCGGACGATCGAGTGGCACCCCATGCAGACTTGCGTAGGGGGGATCATCGCCTTCGCCGACTTCTCGATGTTCGAGTGGCAGTAGCGGCAATCCATGCCCATCTGCCCGGCGTGAAGCCGGTGGCTGTAGGGGACGGGCTGGGTCGGCGCGTAGCCGACCTGCGTGTTCTTCGGCGAGGCGTAGTACCAAATGCCCAGCGTGAGCACGCCCGTGAGCACGCCGCCGCCGATGGCCGCCGCCGCGGGGAGCTTGTTGAGCGATCGAGGGAATATCTGCATTCTCGGTTACTTTCCGTATGCGCGCGCGCACGGCTCGAAAGGTCGGGCCAGGCGGCGGGCAAGGGGCGAGTGCTCGCGAACTTCTTCGGTCAATGGGGGCTGACGCGCGGAAATGCGGGGGTGAGCGGGGGCTTTATAGAGGAACCCATCGGGTACGTACAACCCCCGATTCCGTTGGCGATTCGCCAGGCGATTTCGCGAAAATGTTGCGCGCTCGTGGGGCGGCGCACGGGAGGCTCCAAAAGTGCGCGCATCGGGCGGCGCTGCGGCTACCGTAGGCGCGATGAGCTGGGCGAGGGTGCGGTTCTTGGTGGGCGCGGGGGTGCTCGCGCTCGGGGCGGCGTGCGGCGGTGCGGCCGCGGACACGGGCGATGGCGGGGCGGCCGACGGAGGCTCGAGCGGCACGACGGGCTCCGTGCCCGACGCGGGCGGCGACGCGCGAAGCTCCAGCGGCTCGACCGGCACGAGCGGCTCGACCGGCTCGACCGGCACGAGCGGCTCGACCGGCACGAGCGGCACGACCGGCACGAGCGGCTCGACCGGCAGGATTCCGTGCACGGCGCACAAGACGACCGGGGGCGGCACCAGTAACAACTGCACGATCAGCGACTCGGTCTCGTGCGGCGTGGCCGGCACCGTCAACGACGACTACCAGGTCACCTGCCGGTGCAGCGCGCAAAACAAGGAGTGCGACTGCATCAAGAACAACCAGCTACTTTTCACGGTTCAAAATGCAGCCGTGTGCCCCGCTTGCGCCCCCGGCGTCATGACCGACGCGTACATGAAGTGCGGGTTCCCTTACTGATGGCGGTGCGCTCGCGGATGGGAGGTCGGTGATGCGTTCGAGGCTCGCGCTCGCGGTGCTGGTGCTCGTGGCCATGCTCGTGGCCATGCTCGTGGCCGGTTGCAAATCGTCGTCCTCGCCTTCCCCGGCCACCGTGACGCCGACGGACACGGACGCGGCGCCGCCGACCGACGCGGGCGCCGCCGTCCCCGCGTTCGATTTCGGCGCGGTGCATGACTACCTCTTCACAGGCAACTGGAAGAGCGAGGGCCTCGTCATCCTCTACAAGGGCCAGAGGGTCGACGAGCGGTACGCGGCGGGCTTCACGGCGGAGAGCCCGCACATCCTCTACTCCGCGTCGAAGACCGTAGGCGCGGCGCTCGTCGGCATCGCGATCAAGGAGGGCGTGCTCGCGCTCACCGACAGCGTCTGCAAGTACACGCCGGCGCCGGCCGGCGCCGATCCGACGCTGTGCGACACGACGGTCGATCACCTCCTGCACATGACGAGCGGGCTCGCCTGGGCCGAGGACTATGGCTCCGACCCGGCGGCGTCGAACGTCCTCCAGATGCTCTACGGCAACCAGGGGGACATGGGCGCGTACGTGATGCGCCGGCCGCGCAAGGCGCCGCCGAACACCGTCTTCAACTACTCGAGCGGCGACAGCACGCTGCTCTCGCGCGTGCTCAAGGGGGCGCTCGCGGCCGTCGGAAAAGAGGAGCGCGCGTACGCGAACGAGAAGCTCTTCGGCCCCGCCGGCCTGAAGAGCGCCGTCTTCGAGGCCGATCGCTCGGGCACGCTCGTCTTCTCGTCGTCGTGCTTCATGACGGTGCGCGACATGGCGAAGTTCGGGCAGCTTTACCTGGACGACGGCGTGAGCAGCGGCGCGCGCGTGCTGCCGGAGGGCTGGGTGAAGTACTCCATCACGCCGTCCGGGCCGGTGAGCGCGCCGTCGCCCCGGTTGGGCGACGGCGGCTACCGCTCCGACGGCGGCTCGTACGGCGCGGGGATCTGGCTGAACGCGGCCACGCCGACGTCGACGCCCGACCAGCTCATGTACCCCGACTCGCCCGTCGACACCTACTCGTTCGAAGGGCACTGGGGTCAGAAGATCTTCATCGTGCCTTCGCGCAGCCTCGTCATCGCGCGCACCGGCTTCGACCGGGACGTCGTGTTCGACCCCAACCCGATGGTGCAGAAGACCGTCGCGGCCATCGACAAGGGAGTCCGCGGAAAATGAAGACGACGCTCCTCGGCCTCTTCGCCATTTCGCTCGCGGTCCTCGCCGTGAACGACGCGCGCGCGGACGACGCGGGCGCCGACGCGGGCGCGTCCGGCCCGCCCGACGCGACCGTGCCCGAGCTCGCCACCGGCCTCGCGGTGAAGGAGGGCTGCTCCTGCGTCTTCATCGTCCAGCAGCCGGACGCGTACTGCACCGGCTACGGCGCGCCCGCCGCGTACGTCGAAGTGCACCTGCAGATCGATCACACTGCCAAGTCGGTCCGCGCAACGTTCCTCGGGGCGACGCGCTCCGCGCGCTTCGTCGACGGCGCCGGCTGCACGCTGGACCCGTGATGCGCGTTCGCGCCTTCGCGCTCGGGCTCGTCCTCGCCGCGTGCGGCGCGACGCCGACGCCGGCGCGCACGCCGACCCCGCCCCCCGCGACGGCGGCGAGCGCGACCTCGGCGCCGACGCCGACGCCGCCCGCGAAGTCGGCCGCGCCGCAGTGGCGCGCGGAGCATCGGCTCATCGACCTGCACCAGCACGTCAGCCCGGCGCCCGAGCACCTGGACCTCGCGGTGCGCGTGATGGACACGGTCGGCATCGGCGTCGCCGTGAACCTGAGCGGCGGCACCGTGACGCACGCGCCGGGGCAGCCGAGCCACTTCGAGGTGATCAAGCGCGCCGCGGACACGCGGCACCCGGGGCGTTTCCTCGAGTACATGAACTTCGACTACGCCGAGTGGGACAGCCCCGACTTCGCGGCGAAGGCGGAGCTGCAGGTCGAAGAGGGGTGGCGGCTCGGCGCGGCGGGGCTGAAGGAGTTCAAGCGGCTCGGGCTTTCGCTCCGCGACAAGACCGGCAAGCTCATCGCGATCGACGATCCGAAGCTCGATCGCGCGTGGAAGAAGGCCGGCGAGCTCGGGATGCCGGTGTCGATTCACGTGGCCGATCCCAAGGCGTTTTGGCTACCGTACGACGCGTCGAACGAGCGGTGGACCGAGCTCAAGGATCACAAAGGCTGGTGGTTCGGTGACCGGGCGAAGTACCCGCCGCGCGAGGAGCTCCTCGCGGCGCTCGAGCGCGTCGTCGCGCGCCACCCCGAGACCACGTTCGTTTGCGTGCACTTTGCAAACAACGCCGAAGACCTCGCGTGGGTCGACGCGCAGCTCGTCAAGCACCCGAACATGATGGCGGACTTGGCGGCGCGCATCCCGGAGATCGGGCGGCACGATCCCAAGGCGGTGCACGATCTCTTCGTGAAGCACCAGGACCGCATCCTCTTCGCGACGGACTTCCAGGTCTACGACCGCCTCATCCTCGGCAGCGGCGGCAGCGGGCCGTCGCCGACGCCGGACGACGCGCGCGTCTTCTTCGAGAAGCACTGGCGCTGGCTCGAGACGTGGGACGAGAACTTTCCGCACATGACGCCCATCCAGGGGGACTGGACGATCAGCGGGATCGGGCTGCCGGACGCGGTGCTCGAGAAGATCTATTTCGGCAACGCGCGGCGGCTCCTCGCGCGCGCGCTCGCGAAGTAGAGGAGCGGGCCGAGCGCCATCACCGCGAGGCCGAACGTGAGCGCGCTCACGCTCGCGCCGCCCAACGGCAGCGGGAGGGTCATCGTCTCGCGACGGTTGCGCACGACCGAGACGACGATGAGCGCGGCGGGGAACGCGCCGAGGAGCCACGCCGCCGCGGGCCCGCCGGGCACACGGTACGGCCGCGCGAGCGCGGGCTCCGTGCGGCGCAGGACGGCGAGCGCGACGAACTCGAGCAGCAGGCTCGTGCCGTAGAAGAGGATATCGAGCAGGACGAGGCGCTCGAAGCTGAGGCCGAGCGACAGCGTAAAGAGCGCGGCGCAGAGGAGGATCGACGCGTGCGGCGCGCCGGTGCGCGGCGAGTGGCGGGCGAAGAGGCGCGGGAGGTAGCCGTCCGCCGCCATCGCGGACGGCACGCGCGAGTACGACAAGAGCAGCGCGCTCCACATGCCGAGGGCGCTGATCGCCCCCGACGCGGCGACGAGCACCGCGAGGCCGCGGCCGGCGAGCGTGCCGGCGACGTCGACCCACGCGCCGGTCGTCCACTCCGACGGATCGGCGCCGGTCGCCGCGACGGCCGCGACGGGGATCACGTACGTGAGCCCGACGAGGACCACCGCGACGACGGCGGCGCGCGC
>JAYVXL010000793.1:0-3518 GCA_043785185.1 Myxococcales bacterium | reverse complement strand
GCTTCACGCAGTTCGATCTGCACGCCGGATACCGCCTGCGCCGCTTCGACCTCGCGCTCGACATCGAGAACCTCTTCAACGGGGTCTACCGCTCGGCGCAGTTCGACACGACGAGCCGCCTGCGCACCGAGCCGGCGATCGGCGCGAACCTTCCCGGCGGCTTCTCGTGCGGGAGCGGCGGCCGCCTCGCCGCGAGCCCGTCGGGCGCACCCGCCAACGGGCGCTTCTACGGCTGCGAGGACGTGAACTTCACGCCCGCCTACCCCTTCACCGCCCGCGTCACGGGCACCTTTTACCTGGATTGATGGGAGAGACCATGAGCCCCTCTCGTGCACGCGCTGCGGTGGCAGCGTTCATCGTGATCGCGGCGCCGCTCGCGCTTTTGCCCGCGCTGGCGCTCGGGCTGAGCGGCTGCGACGGCGAGACGCCGACGACGGTGTCGGTGCGCAACGGCTACCCCGCCGTCGCCGACGGCGGCGATCCGGCGAGCCAGACCGTCGTCTACCGCGTGTGGTACGCGAGCACGGCGTTCGTCGATCCGATCGCGGGGGGCGACACCTCCGCCGAGCAGCGCACGGTGCCGGGAGCGGACTACGTCTACGCCGTCCTCGCCGTCGGCTGGGACCCCGCGTCGGCGGTCGCCCCCACGAACCTCATCGCGGTGAAGTCCAAGGAGCGGTTCTCGGTGAAGCGCGGCACGCTCGGCCTCGTCGCCGTCTCGCCGGCGGCGTTCGACGGTGACTGCGCGGCCGGCAGCGCGCTCGCGCAGGCGGACGCGGACTTCATCACCGACCGAATCCACCCCGGGCCGTTCACCGGCTTCACGTACGACGCGAAGACTTGCAAGCTGACCGCCGTGGCCGACGGCGGCGCCGAGGGCGGCGCCGAGGGGGACGCGCGCGCCGACGCCGCCGCCGACGCGACGCTCGAGTGACGCTGCAGCCTGCGCGTTCGGTGGTCTCGACGTGAGGGGCGACGCCGCCGTCAGCCGCCGCAGCCCTGCGCGACGAGGGCGCGGACGAGATCGGCAGGATCCGCCTGATCGTTCGCGCGCGCGCTCGGCTCGTGCTGCCACGCGGTGACACGCCGCACGAGCCGCGTCATGTCGCCGCCGCACGCGGTGAGCAGGTCGGCGAGCTCCTTTTCCCCGGAGTGGTAGGTCTTGAACTGCACGAGCGACGCGTTGGTGAGCGTGCGCTTGGTGCCGAGGTCCTTCTCGAGCTTCCGGAGAATGCGCGACTTGGCCTCGAGCTTCGCGTCGGGCGGCGCGCTCGACGCGTAGAGCGCCTCGAGCTCCGCGTACGCGGCGTGCATCTGCGCCTCGCGCGCGACGCCGCGCTGCTCGGCGGCCGCGTACGCGAGCGTCTCCGGCGCGCTCGGTCCGGCGACCTCGCGCATGTACTGCTCGGCGAGCCGATCGCCCACGAAGTTCGCGACGCTCTCGTTCAGCCGCGACTGGCCGGGGACGAAGAACGTCGCGTGCGTCGACTCGTGGAAGACGGTGTTGACGAGACCGCCGCGCGCGTCGGCATTGCGGCCGATCATCGTCGAGAGCAGCGGATCGTCGAACCAGCCCGCCGTCGAGTACGCGCCGGCCGGCCTCACGTCGGCGTCCCACCCCTGCGCGCGCAGCGCGTCGGCCTCGCGCCTGGCGGCGTCCAGGTGGAACCAGCCGAGGTAGGTGATCGTGCCGACGATCGGGAACGTCCACGCCTTCGAGCGAAAACGCAGCGGCTCGCACGCGCTCACGATCCACACCGCGGCGTCGCGATCGAGGCGGGCGTACTTGCGGTAGTTGTTCGTAGGGCGCAGGCCGTGGGCCTCGCCGTAGCGCTTCACCTCCGGGATCTCGGCGAGGAGTCGGCGGGTGCGCGGCGGCAGGCGGTCCTCGCGGAGGAGGCGATCCATGTCCTGGCTGCGGGTCAGCATGTCGTCCTGCCCCGCGGCAGCCTGGGCGAGGTAATCGAGCGAGGCGCAGCTGGTGGTCGCGAGGCCGGCGAGGGCGGCGCAAAGAACGAGGCAGAGGCGTCCGCGCATCTCCGGAGAGAGTAGCCGATCGGCGCGGCGCGAATTGGCGATCCAGGTCGCGCGATTTTGGGCTCGCCGGGTCGCGCGGGATCGCGCTGGGCCTCAAAGGATCCACCCGCGGCGATGCCGCGCCCCGAGAAATTACAGCCTCGCGCGAAGGCACGTCGCGTGCTTCGAGGCATGCATGCGTTCTTCACTTCAGGTGTCGTTGGGTGTGGGACTCCTCGCGTCGGCGCTCTCGATGGCGTGCTCGTCGAAGCACGCGGCCTCGTCGTCGGGCACGGGGCCGCTCCCGGACACGACCGGTTCGAGCGGCTCGAGTGGTTCGAGCGGCGGGCCATCGACGCCAGCGTCAGGTGGCGCGTGCGATCTGAAAGCGTCGGGCATCTCGTTCTCGAACGACGCCTGCACCGCGTGCATGCAACAGAGCTGCTGTTCGCAGACCGTCACGTGCGTCATCGGCGACACGAGCTGCGCGCTCCTGCAGCAGTGCCTGATTCAGTGCCCCGTGCCCGGCTCGGGTGGCGGCCGCGATGCCGGCGGCGCCGGCGACGCAGGCGCGGCCGACGCGGCGCGCGAGGGCGGCGGCGGTGGTGGAGGCGGTGGCGGTGGTGGAGGCGGAGGCGGAGGCGCGGGCGACGGCGGCGGTGGCGGTGGCGGTGGCGGTGGAACCGGTCAGGGCGCGACGGTCTGCCGCGACGCCTGCATGGCGAAGTACCCCAGCGCGCAGGCCGATCAGAAGGCGTACAACGACTGCGTGACCGGCCCGTGCGGCCCGAGCTGCAAGTAGCGCAGGCCTAAGGCCACACGTCGGGGCAGGCGGGGTTCGGGATCGTGAAGACGATCTTGTCGATCGCGACGCCGAGCGGATTGCCCCCGCCGGTGGCCGCCGAGAAGCCGAACGCGCCGTGCGCGATCGGGGTGGTCATGACGGTCGCGAGCGGGCGCACGCCCGCGACGAAGGCGTCCACCCTGCCGTCCGTGACGACGACGCGGTGCGCGAGCCACGTGTTTTCGAGGAGAAGCAGCGGCCGTCGCCGCGATGCAGGCTCGGCGCACGCGCATGCGCTCATGTTAGATGGATCTTCGCCCGCGCGTGGCGGCAAACGAACGGAGCGGCTTCGCCCACGGGCTCAGGGGCACGTCGTCGGTGGCTTCTGGCATTTGCGCGTGGCCGTGTTGCACCACCAGCCGCCGTAGCAGCCGTTGGCCTGGCAATCGCTCGAGTATTTTCCGCACGACTTGCAGGGGGACGCGACGGTCGGTCCGTTGAGGCCCCCGCAACGCTCGATCGCGCCGCCGTCCACCTGCGGTCCGACCTGCGGCGCGCACTGACCGCCGTTGGGGACACACGCCCTGATCGCCGTGCCGCCTACCGTCGTGATGGTGTCGCACGTCTCGTCGGCCTCGCAGCCGCCGCCGTCCGGGCAGACCATCGCGCAGAACGAGTCGCCCGAGAAGACGCCGCACGTCGCCGCCACCGCGCAGTC